>JAYWCQ010000017.1:0-5537 GCA_043780435.1 Polaromonas sp. | reverse complement strand
TTTGCCATTGTTTAGCGTGGGGCTGGTGGTGTCGTTCATCAGCGCGTGGCTGTGTATTCGCTGGCTGCTTAAGTTTATTGCGACGCACAGCTTTGTCGGTTTTGCGTACTACCGCATCGCGTTTGGCTTGATTGTGCTGCTAACCGCTTGGCAGGGTTGGATCAAGTGGGCGGCTTGAACGCTGACAATTAAAGCATTGACTTGATGGCGGCATCAACCGCCGTTGCCGTCTCTACCGGCAGCTCCATCGGGAACAAGTGCGAGCCAGGCAGCATCTGAATCCGCCCTTTGGCGAGCTTGTTGGTCATGGTCATGCCCACTTGCTTCATTTCTAGCGATGCTTCACCACCAATGAACGCCACAGGGCACTGCAAAGGGTGGCGTTTGATGAGGCGGTCTAGGTTGTGGGGCAGGGTGTTGTAAAACGCGGTTTCAATCGCGCGGTCAAAGCTCAGCACGCGTTTACCGGTTTTTTCGTCATCGTGCGTACAGTTTGTGATGTAGTCTTGCAGCATCTGTGGATGCCATTTTGCAAACATCTTCTTGCTGGCAAAGTGTGCCAAAGCTGCATCTGCACTGTCCCAGCTGGTGCGTCGGTTTTGGCTGATTTTTCCGGGTGAAATGGAGCCTACGAGCTGCGTTACCTTTGCAAATTGCAAAGTCTTCGCCCGCCAGCCACCCAAAATAGGTGAATCCAGCAACACCACGCCGCGCGACAATTCGGGGTGTTTGCAACTGGTCATCAAACTCAAAAAACCACCCAAAGAGTGGCCGACCATATAAGCAGGTTCGCCCGCTTTTTGCACTTCAGCAGCGGCAAACTGCGCCAGTTCTTTGGCAATATGCGGCCAGTTGCTGGTGACGGGTAATTTGGGGTCATGCCCAAACTTCTCTAAGGCTTTGACGGTGTGGCCACGCGACCGCAGGCTGCGAAACAACATGCCGTAAGTCCCTGCAGGGAAGCTGTTGGCGTGCGAGAAAATGATCAATGCCATAAATGAATCCGTAAATATAAATGAAGGCCGTCATTCCCGCGAAAGCGGGAATCCACAAGCGCCAGCATTGATTTCCGCCTTCGCGGGAATGACAATATGTGATGTCAAATCAACTTTTCGTTTTGATTGGTGATTTTTTTCAACGGCAAGCTGCGTGCTGCGGGCACGACCAGCGGAACATCGGTCTTGCCGCCATTCCACATCGGCTCTTCAATGCTGTCAAACACCTCGCGCAGGCGCTGTCCCCAGGTGTTGTGCAGCATTTTGAAATAGGGGTTGTTCTCATCAATACAAACCACTTTGTCTGTTTGAAAGGTGTTCGCTTCGTACACGACCAAGTCCAGCGGCAATCCCACGGAGAGGTTGGATTTCAGCGTCGAATCCATAGACACCAGCGCGCATTTGGCGGCTTCATCCAACGGCGTTGTCGGTGATATCACACGGTCTAGCACGGGTTTACCATATTTGGATTCACCAACTTGGAAATAGGGCGTCTCTGACGTGGCTTCAATGAAATTTCCGGCTGAATACACCTGAAACAAGCGCATGGCTTCGCCTTTGATTTGCCCGCCCAGCACCATGGACACATTGAATTCCACGCCAGCAGCTTGTAGCGATTCAGCATCGCGCTCGTACACGCGGCGAATGGCTGCGCCTAACACGCGGGCGGCGTCAAACATGCTTTTGGCATTCCAAATGGTGATGGGCTCGCTCTCGGGCGAGTCTTTGAGTTGCTCGATTTGCAAAATTTCACGCACCGATTGCGATATCGACAAGTTACCAGCAGACAGCAGCACCATGAAGCGGTCTTGCGGCTTCTCGTAGACGATCATTTTGCGGAAGGTGCTGATCTGATCCAAGCCAGCGTTGGTACGTGAATCTGATAAAAAAACCAGACCAGCGTTGAGTTTGATGGCGACGCAATATGTCATACAAATATCAAAAAAGTGTCAAAAAATAAATCAGAGCAATTTTTTCAGGGAATACAAAGCTTCAAGCGCCTCTTTGGGGCTTAGGTTGTCAGGATTTAGGGCTTTCAGCGCTGATTCTAAAGCGCTAGAGGTTTCAATTTCCAACGCTACCGGCACGTTGAACAAATCAACTTGGGCTTGCGACTCAGACTGTTTGGACTCCAGCGCCTGCAGCACATACCGTGCGTGGTTCAGCACCGGTGTGGGAATACCCGCCAATTTGGCGACGGCAACACCAAAGCTGCGGCTGGCCGGACCGGGCTCGATCTCGTGCAAAAACACAATGTCCGTGCCTGATTCTGCCGCGCTCACATGCACATTGACCGCGCCGTGGTGTTCGGCGGGGAACTGCGTCAGCTCAAAATAATGGGTTGCAAACAGCGTGAACGCCTGCGTTTTGTCGTGCAAATGCGCCGCAATGCCGCTGGCTAGCGCCAAGCCGTCAAACGTGGAGGTGCCACGGCCAATTTCGTCCATCAACACCAGCGAGTAGGGCGTGGCGCTGTGCAATATCTGCGCGGCCTCTAGCATTTCCAGCATGAAGGTGGACTGGGCATTGGCCAAATCGTCCGCTGCACCAATGCGGGTGTGGATGGCGTCAATCGGGCCGAGTCGGCAACTGGCGGCGGGCACGTAGCTGCCCATACTGGCCAGCAGCACAATCAGCGCGACTTGCCGCATGTACGTCGATTTACCGCCCATGTTCGGACCGGTGATGATTTGCATGCGTTGTTTGTGGCCCAGTACGGTGTCGTTGGCAATGAAGGCGGCGCTCGACGCCGTACTAAACGCTTCGGCCAGCCGCGCCTGTACGACAGGGTGGCGGCCCTGGCTGATGTCTATGCAGGGTTCGCGGACAAACTGTGGGGCGCACCAGCCCAGCGTTAAGGCGCGCTCGGTCAAGGCGCACAGCGCGTCCAGGGTGGCGATGGACTTGGCAAGTTGCGACAGCGGGGCGATGAAGGCTTGCAGCTCGTCCAAAACTCCTTCAAACAGCCATTTTTCCCGCGCCAACGCCCGGTCTTGCGCACTCAGGGCCTTGTCTTCAAAGGCTTTCAGCTCGGGGGTGATGAAGCGCTCGGCGTTTTTCAGGGTCTGGCGGCGGCGGTAGTCGGCGGGGACTTTGTCGGCCTGCCCGGTAGATACTTCAATGTAAAACCCATGCACTTTGTTGAACTGCACCCGCAGCGTGGCAATGCCGGTGCGGGCTTTTTCGCGGGTTTCTAGGTCGAGCAAAAAGGCGTCGCAGTTGTCGGCAATGGCGCGCAGTTCGTCCAGATCGGCGTCAAAACCCGTGGCAATCACGCCGCCGTCGCGGATCATGGCCGAGGGCTCGGGCAGGATGGCGCGTTGCAGCAGCTCCGCGCAGGCGGGTGGGGCTTCGAGCTTGTTGGCGATTTTGACGAGTAATTGACTGGAATCCTCAAAATCTGTGTCTGGATTATCTTCTAAATCAGGTGTTAAATCGTCACTTATCCGGCGTATTTGTTGCCTGAGTTGCTCTGATTTTTGTAGCGTGTTGACCAAACCCACCAGTTCCCGTGGCCGTACCTGGCGCAGCGCAATGCGGGCGGTGATGCGCTCCACGTCGGCGCTACCTTTGAGGGCGATGCGCAGTGCCTGCCACGATTGTGTCGCTTGCAGCGTCGCAATCGCATCCAGCCGTTGCGCGGCAACGGTGCGGTCGCGCAGCGGGGTTAGTAGCCATGCTTTAAGCAAGCGGCTACCCATGCCGGTCATGCAGGTGTCGAGCAGCGAAAACAGCGTCGGCGCATCTTCACCACGCAGGGTTTGCGTCAGCTCCAGGTTGCGCCGGGTGGCGGGTGGCAGGTCAATCAAGGCATCGCTTTTCTGCACGACGATGCTTTGCAAATGCGTCAACACCCTGCCCTGCGTGTGCTCGGCATAGGCCATCAGCGCACCGGCGGCGGCGTGCGCTTGCGTCAAAGTCTCGGCATTCCAGCTCGCCAAACTGGCGGCTTTGAAGAGTTCCAGCAGTTTGCGCTGCCCCAAAGCGGCGTCAAACTGCCATTCGGCGCGTCGGGTGAGGTTGAACTTTGTCGAACTATTTTGCTGTGCGTTTTTGAGATTCGCTTCAAACTTGGCCGTTACATCCGCGCTGAACAGCAGCTCGCTGGGCGCGATGCGGGTAATCCAGTTCGTCAATTCGTCGGGTGCGCATTCAGCCAAATGCACCTCGCCCTGCATGACGCTGAGCCAGGCCAAGCCGCAGCTGTTGCGTGCGCCTTGATGCACAGCCAGCAAGACGGATTCGGTTTTGTCGCTCAGCAGCGCGCTGTCCGTCAGCGTCCCGGGGGTGATGATGCGCACTACTTTGCGCTCGACCGGGCCTTTGCCGGTAACTTCGCCGATCTGCTCGCAAATCGCCACCGATTCGCCCAGCTTGATGAGCTTGGTGAGGTAGTTTTCAATGGCGTGGAAAGGCACGCCCGCCATGGCAATCGGCTTACCACCAGAGTTGCCGCGCGCGGTGAGGGTGATGTCCAGCAGCCGCGCGGCCTTCTCGGCATCGTCAAAAAACAGCTCGTAAAAATCGCCCATGCGGTACAGCACCAGCGTGGTGGGGTACTCGGCCTTGATGGCCAAGTACTGCTGCATCATGGGGGTGTGACTGCTGAGATCGGCTGACACGCTACAAACGAGCTTTTAAACTTATTTTGGACTTACTTTTAGATCTTACTTTTCAGCGCGCTTCAAACTCAACGACTGGCGCACAGCCGCTTTTTCGCCCGCGGTGGCAAATTGGCTGTACTTGCCCAGCACCGTCGCCATTTGCGAATAAATCTTAGGCGCGCCAGCCATGCATTCTCCGGTTTCCAAAAAGTCGGCATCGCCGGAGAAATTGCCGACCAAGCCGCCCGCTTCGGTGATGAGGAGCGAACCCGCTGCCACGTCCCAGGGTTGCAAGTTAGCTTCAAAAAAGCCATCGGTGAAACCTGCAGCCACATAGGCCAAGTCCAGTGCTGCTGCGCCCGGGCGGCGCACACCGGCGCAGCGGGGCATGATGTCGCCCAGCATGCTTAAATATTTCGGTAAATTGTCGCCTGTGCGGTAGGGGAAGCCGGTGGAGATCAGGCATTCTTCCATGTGGATGCGTTTGCTGACGCGGATGCGTCTGTCGTTCATGTACGCACCACGGCCTTTGGTGGCGGTGAATAGGTCGTTGCGGGTGGGGTCATAGACGACAGCCTGCTCGATTTTGCCTTTCACGGCCAAAGCGATGCTGACGCAGTACACGGGCAGGCCGTGGATGAAGTTGGTGGTGCCGTCTAGCGGGTCGATGATCCATACAAACTCGGAGTCCTGCGCACCGTGTTCGGTGCCGGACTCTTCCGCCCAAATACCATGGCCCGGGTAGGCTGTGAGCAGCGTCTCGATGATGGTTTTTTCACAAGCAACATCAACCTCGGTCACAAAGTCGTTGACCTGCTTACTAGAGACGCGCACCGACTCGATATCCAGCGCAGCGCGGTTGATAAGAGAGCCAGCAGCACGGGCAGCCTTGACGGCCACGTTGATCATGGGGTGTAGATTGGGCGACATAAGTTGT
>JAYWCQ010000016.1:0-4531 GCA_043780435.1 Polaromonas sp. | reverse complement strand
ACCGAGCAGCAAGGCGTGCTTGACGACAACGATGATGAGGTTGATCTGGCGTCGTATGCCTGGCAAATCTGGAAGCAGGCCACGCAAGACGACCCTGATTTGGCGCGCGCCGTTGAATCGTTACCACCAGTCGTTTACTCCGCCAAAGCATTCCAATTAGATGAAGCACGCTTCCCATTATTGGGCGCTGATGCAACTAAAGGAGGCGCGCTGGTGTACGTCAAGTCGCCCGAAGGCAATGACCACCTGGCCTGGGTAGGTGCCAACGGGAAAATCATCACCGAATCGCAATTCGCCGTGCTGCGCGCTGCCGAATGCTCACCCGGAACGCCCGCCGTGCAAAGGCTTGAAAATCATCACGATCTGGTAGCCAGCGGCCTGCATCTGGCGACAGCGCAAGACAAGGCAGTAGGCGGCGGCCTGGGCCGCCCCAGCAGCCCACGCAGGCGCGCGTATGAACGGCTCAAGCCCTACGCCGGTGAGCAAATGAAAACCCTGTTCCGCGATGAAGAGCTGGAGCGTGCGCTGGACGACATGTACCAACGCCCCCTGCTTGAAACTTCAAGCGATTTGCTGAACCGCCTGATGCGCAGCGGCGTCAATGAAGAAGAGCTGGCCGGTGCCGTCAAATCCCTGCGTGAAGAAGGTCGCCTGACTTATGCCGAGGACGACGCCACATTGCGCGAGCCGCGTGTGGTGTGCTCGATGGGCTTGATATCCAAATGATCGAAACGATGACTAAACCTGCCTTCAACCAAGACCACATCAAGCGCTTTCAGTTCAAGCAGCTTTTTAACGAACTCGGATGGGACTTGCCCGCCCAGCAACAGCCTTTCAGCGTTGCGGTTGGAATGGATACCTGGCTGCTCGACGCGGTAGCAGTCAAAAAAGGCGTGCAAGTCTTGCATTGCCGGGCAGATGTAAACGGTCACTTGCCTGATTACGCCACACGCCAAAAAATTGAGCGAAAAGTCACGCCCGATGTACGCGAGCACCTGATCGTGTTCACCGACGAGGCGCAAACCACGCAAGTGTGGCAATGGGTGTCCCGCGTGCAAGGCAAAACCGCTCAGTACCGCGAAGTGGTTGTCCGCAAGGGTGAAACGCCTGAGCTGTTAACTCAAAAACTCAGCCGCCTTCACTTCACGCTTGATGAGGAAGAACTGCTCACCGTACTGGGCGTCACCCAGCGCATGGACGATGCAGCGCCTCGTGAGAAAGTCACCAAGAAGTTTTACACAGACTTTGAAAAACAACGCAAAGCCTTCGCCGAATTTATTGAAGGTATTCCAGCCACCAGTGAAGACCAGCGCTGGTACACCGCTGTACTGATCGATCGATTAATGTTTTTGTGGTTCCTGCAAGAAAAGGGCTTTCTGGATGGCAAGAAGAACTACCTCCAGGCCCGCCTCGCCAGCCATCTTGAAGCACAGCCGGGGACGAGTTTCTACAAGTGCTTTCTGGCCCCCTTGTTCTTTCGCGGTTTTGCCGAAGAGCGCACTGCGTCCAATCGAGCCAGTATCGACGCCGCTTTTGGTAACGTGCCCTACCTTAACGGTGGCTTGTTCGCACAACACCAGCTGGAGCAACGCTACGGCGAGGCGCTGGACGTAGCCGACGCAGCCTTTACCAAACTCTTTGCCTTCTTTGACGAATGGGAATGGCACCTGGACGAGCGCCCTCTTAAAAGTGGCAAAGAAATCAACCCCGACGTGCTGGGCTACATTTTTGAAAAGTTCGTCAACCAAAAGCAGATGGGGGCCTACTACACCAAGGAAGACATCACCGACTACATCGGCAAAAACACCATCATCCCCTGCCTGCTGGCCAAGGTGCGTGCCGAGCACCCCAAGGCGTTTGATGAGTTGGTGTGGCCCCTGTTGCAGCAAAGCGGCGACGCTTACATTTACCCCGCCATGCTCAAAGGCGTTGACGCTGCTTACCCGCCAGACATTACCAACGGGCTGGACACCGAAGCCCCGGATCTGCTGGCACGCCGTAAACCCTGGAACAAACGTGCTGACGACGCAGTAAGCCTGCCCACCGAAATTTGGCGTGAAACCATTGCCAGGCACCAGCGCACACGCGAAGTACGCGCAAAAATTGCTGCGGGTGAGCTGAAGGACGTAGGCGACCTGATCACCTACAACCTTGACATCCGCCAGTTTGCGCAAGACCTGATTGAGCGTTGTACCGAAGTGGCACTGCTCAAAAGCTTTTGGTTTGCACTGGCAGGCCGCTTGCCGCGCAAGAGCAATGAAAAGTTTCGCCACGGCTTGAGCGTGCTTGACCCAACCTGTGGCTCGGGCGCTTTTTTGTTTGCCGCACTCAATATCTTGAAGCCGCTGTATGACGCTACGCTGCACACCCTGCAAGCGGTGCGCAGCGACGCATTGATAACGGGCGAAAAAAGTCACCCGGAAAAATGGGCCGAGGTTGACGAGATACTCAAGCGGTTTGATGCCGCCAAGTCAGACCGCCAACAAGACTACGCGGTCATCAAACACATCATCGTCAACAACCTCTATGGCGTAGACATTGAAGAGCAGGCGACAGAGATCGCCAAGCTGCGCCTGTTCTTAAAACTAATCGCCCTGCTGGAGCCAGGTGACGACATTGAGCCCCTGCCCGACATTGACTTTAATATTCGCCATGGCAACACCTTGGTGGGCTACGCCACGGCGGATGAGACTGAAAAGGCCGTCAAAGGTGCGAAGCAAGTCAATATGTTCAGCGACGCATGGGAAGACATACGCATTCGCCTGACGGCTGTTGAGCAACAGTACAACAACTTCCAAATTCAGCAAGTTCAACGTGGTGGCCATGTGGCGCCAGCTGACAAACAGGCGCTGGTTGATACGCTGGCTGAGCTGGAAGAAATGCTGAACTACCACTTGGCCAGAGAGTACGGCATCAACACCACCAAAACGGCGGACTATGAAAAGTGGAAGCTCAGCCACCAGCCGTTTCATTGGTATGTGGACTTTTATCCGTTGATGGTAGGTGGTGGGTTTGACGCAGTGATCGGTAACCCGCCTTACGTACAACTTTCTGAGGTGGCCGACTACGGCGTCTCTCGCTATTCCTGTGCTGACTGTGGTAATTTGTACGCGGTCATGCTGGAGCGGTCGGCAACGCTCGTACATCCCATTGGCAGAACTGGTTTTATTGTTCCCGTCTCAGCAATATCTACAGACGGGTATAGCTCGCTTCAAAAAATTTATGCTTCGCAGTGCACATACGTTAGCTGCTTTGATGATCGTCCGTCGAGGTTGTTTGATGGCTTGGAACACATTCGCCTCGTTATCGTTCTAGGACAGCAATCAGACTCGCCTCGATGGCTCATGACTCGATATCACAAATGGACGACCGATGAACGTCCGAACCTGTTTGCGAAAATTGCATATTTCCCAGCACCAGTTTCACCAATAGAAAACGCAGTTCCGAAAATGGGCGATGAGCTTGAAGAGTCGATTTTGCAAAAGGTGAGGAAATCTGGAAAATCAATTGCCTCGTACACCACACGGGGAAGCAACAGTACGTTGAATTACTCTCGAAAGGTGGGCTATTTCCTACAGATTCTTGACTTCGCACCTGTAGTTTTGAGTGGCGATGGTTCACGTAGACCACCGAGCGAGTTCAAAACTGTTTATTTCAATTCTTTGATTGAAGCCCGTGCCGCGCTGGGCGCACTCAATAGCTCACTTTTCTACTGGTTTATCACCTTGCTCTCCGACTGTAGACACCTAAATAAGCGTGAGGTCGAAGCCTTTCCTATCCCCTCAGCTCTGATAGACCCAGAGCGTTTTGCGTTCGTTGATCAAGCAGTTACGGAATTAATGGCTGATCTACAGACCAAATCGGAACATCGCGTAATGAATTTTCGTCATGACAGGCTGACTGTGCAATGCATCCTGCCAAAGAAATCTTGGGCATCCATTCAACATATTGATGCACTCATTGCTGACGCAGTTCAACTTTCACCAGTGGAAGCGGACTACATCGCTAGCTACGATATGAAGTACCGCATCGGCCAAGGCATGGACGACAACGATGATTGACCTCTCCCCCGCCCAAGCCGCCAGCCGCATCACCGCCTTGCTGGCCGCAACCGAGAACCGCACGCTGGACTTCAAGCGCATCGGTGCCAAACATGGCCGCGTGATTGCTTCCGTCTGCGCCTTTGCCAACGCCGTTATGTTCGAGGAGCGGATGAAATGAGCAAGCTCCCTGCACCCGCCACAGCCGACCTGTACCAAAACATTCGTGACGTATTGCTTACCGCGCGCACGCAGGTGCGCCAAACCGTCAACACCGCCATGGTGCAAACCTATTGGCAAATTGGCCGCCTGATTGTGGAGGGCGAGCAAGGTGGTGACAGGCGGGCGGCTTATGGGAAAGGGGTTTTGGCCGATTTGGCAGCCAGGTTAACCGCCGAGTTTGGCGATGGTTTCAAGCTCAGTAACTTGCGCAACTTTCGCCAGTTCCACCTCACGTTTACTTATGCCGAGATTCGCCACACAGTGTGTAG
>JAYWCQ010000015.1:0-7506 GCA_043780435.1 Polaromonas sp. | reverse complement strand
TCGGCAAAGACCTGCTCGCCAGCGCGGGCGCGCTTTTTGATGATGGCAAACATCAGCTCCTGCTTGCGCATGCGGCCCGTGTTTTCAATTTCAAGCTCTTCGGCTTGCTTGAGCACTTCGGAGACGTGGAGGGCTTTGAGTTCGTTTAAATGCATGTGAGATTTATGAGTATTGTCCCAATACGGGCGATAGAAAAAATAGAATTTGGGGATGGGTGCTGAGCGCTTAGATAGGTGCAGCTCAGAAAATTAACTTGGAAACTTAGATTGGTTCAAAGTGCCGTTTTGGAAACCTTAGTTTCTACGGCTAAAACTTGTTATGGGCGAATTATGACAGATTTTTAACCTAAAACCGTTTCAGATTTATTCCCCTTCCTTGGAAGGGATGGCAAAAACGATGAGGCGAAGAGACGGGGTAGTTTGTTCGCCTGCAGCTACCCCGCCCGTTGGGCACCCCTTCAAATTGAAGGGGAATTTGGATTTACGCCATCTGCTGGTCAATAAACGCGGTCAATTGCGATTTGCTCAATGCGCCCACTTTGGTTGCAGCCAATTGGCCGTCTTTGAACAACATCAGTGTCGGAATGCCACGAATGCCAAATTTCGCTGGAATGTCGCGGTTTTCGTCCACATTCATTTTGGCGATTTGCAGCTTGTCACCGTAGGCGGCAGCCACTTCGTCCAAAATCGGAGCAATCATTTTGCAAGGACCGCACCATTCAGCCCAGTAATCCACCAACACTGGTGTTTTAGAACCGAGCACTTCGGCTTCAAAAGTTGCGTCGGTAACGTTTTTGATGAGATCGCTGGCCATGGTGAGATCCTTTTAAATTGGCAAAAATGTGCTAATAATGAGCTAAAAGTGCAGATACATTAGAGTAAGTGCATTGTGACAGAAAGCAAGTCCCCCTTGATTGATATTGCGTCAGATTTTGACCCCCTCAACTTAAACACCGCTTATTGGCACCGTCTATGCACTGATATCCAAGCGGTCAGCCTGCAAAACGGCGTGCATTTGTCGCGCTGCGTGGTGTTGCTACCTTTTGCGCAGCTCATGCCGCTGGCCAGACGCTATTGGGCGCAAATCTACCCATCCGGCTTTGTGCCGCAGTTTCAAACCACGTCGAATTGGTCGAACCAGCTGCGGCCTTTCTCGCATGAAAGTGGTGATATCAGCTTTGAGATGGCGCAAGACGTGCTCAAAGCCGCGAACTTGCTGAAAACTGCCAAGTTGGACATTTTTGCCAGTTTGGACGCCACCCAGCAAGATTTGATCACCACGCGCTTGGTCGAAGCCGCGCACCAACTTGCTGCCAGCGCCGCAGCTGTTGAACCGCAAAAGCGCATAGATTGGGCGGCCTATATGCGGCGCGATGTGTTTGGCGGCATCGTGTCGCCGACGTTTGCCAACGAATCTTCCATTGCGCAGCTCGCACTTTACTGGGCATCTACCAGCGGTTACACCAGCGATGTGTTGTTTGATGATGCGTTGGTAAAAAGCCAAACCGATTATTTGTTCGTTTTAGAAGGCTTACAGCGTGACCCGTTGGTGCGGGCTTTAGCAAGTCATTGGGGTGAAAACACGTCACTTTTGGCGCAGCCCGATACTCAACTGCCAGATAAACTTGCCGGAATCTCCTTGTACCCAGCGAAAGACGCGCATGACGAGGCGCAACTTGCCGCCGCCTGCGTGCTTAGCCACATAGCAGCAGGGCGAACACCCGTCGCGCTAGCCGCCACAGACCGCGCTTTGACCCGACGCATACGCGCCATGCTGGCCACGCAAAACGTGCAAGTGCGCGACGAAAACGGCTGGATTCTGTCCACAACCCGAGCTGCCTCCAAGCTGATGGGCTACCTCAAAGCCTGCGCTTGGAACGCGAGTACTGACAGCGTGCTGGATTTTTTGAAAAACAGCGATGCTCATATTGTTGAGGCTGACGAGCTAGCCGCGCTTGAAAAAACTGTGAGAAAAGCAAACCGAGCCTCTTGGTCAAGCTGGGTGGCGTTGATAAATCAAGAGGGCGTATCAAAGAAAGAGGGCGCATCGGAGCTGTCATTTGCGCATATTCCGTCATTCCCGCGAAAGCGGGAATCCACAAGCGCCACCGTAGATTCCCGTCTTCACGGGAATGACGAACTGTCAGCTTTAACGCAAAAAATCGAAACCGCCCGCGCTGGTTTGCAGTCGCCTCGTATTTTGAGCGCTTGGCTGGTGGCATTGCGCACGGCTTTGGAAAGCAGCGGTTTATTACAAGTGCTTGAAGACGATTTGGCGGGTGTCAAAGTGCTGGAAGTTTTGCATATTCAAGGCAACTCAGCGCAAAATTTACCCCACACTGGTGAGCGCTGGAGCTTGGCCGAATTCACCGCTTGGGTGAACACCGCCTTAGAGTCTGCCAGCTACAAACCGCCGTATCCCGATCGAGCGCAGGCCGTGATTTTGCCCATGAGCCAACTCTTAGCCCGCCCGTTTGCGGCGGCGGTGTTGGCTGGCTGTGACGAAGCACGGTTCGACCCATCGCCCATGCTGCCCGGCCAGTGGTCACCCGCTGAGCGCTTGGCGTTGGGGCTCATCACCCGCGAAGAGCAAGACGCCGCCACTCGCGCCGCCTGGCATATCGCCCTGCAAACACCGGTGTGTGACGTGCTGTGGCGACAGTCTGAGAGCACGGGCGAGCCGATTTTGCCCAGCAGCTTGCTGCAAAGTTTGCAGCTGACATTGAAGCTTAATAAGGCAGAAAAAATATCAACCGAGCCTCGCATCAAGCAAGCTTTAGAAGCCAACCCAACGCCCAGACCGCAGCCCAACGGCAGCCAACTACCCGTCACCCGCCTGTCCGCCAGCGGCTACAGCAAGCTGCGCACTTGCCCGTACCAATTTTTTTCGTTGCAGCAGTTGGGCTTGAAGGAAGACGACGAGCTGCAAGAAACGCTGGACAAGCGCGAGTTTGGGCTGTGGTTGCATGCGGTGCTGAGTCATTTTCATGAAGCACTGAATAATTCGTCAGAAATAGACTCAAATATGCCATCAGCCGACGTATTTATTTCCTATACTGCTATGTTAAATATAGCATCAAAGGCGGTAACATCGGCGCAAAATATTCCTGATGATGCTTTTCTGCCGTGGGCTGCAATGTGGCCCAAGCTGCGCGATGGCTATGTGAACTGGTTGATGGGGCATCAAGCAGCGGGGTGGACATTTGGCCAAGCGGAAGTTTGGCGGGAGCTATCGATTGGCAATTTTGGTTTGAAACTTGTGGGGCAGCTTGACCGCATAGACGTGTCTGCAGACGGCACGTCTATGGTGTTGGACTACAAAACCGAAAGCACGTCCAACACTACAAAACGGCTCAAAAACTCGCTCGAAGATGTGCAATTGGCGTTTTACGCAGCGGTGGTGGACGCTGACCCGATTGAGGCCGCTTACGTCAACATCAGCGAAAAAGAGAGCAAAACCTATGCGCAAGCGGATATTGACCACAGCCGCAGTGCTTTGATTGAAGGCATTTTGGACGATATGCAAAACATCAGCCAAGGCAAGCCGCTGCCCGCCTTGGGTGAGGGCACCGCTTGTGACTACTGCGCGGCGCGTGGGCTGTGTCGGAAGGATTTTTGGGTATGACGGCTGCTTACGAGCACAACGGCAAGTCCGTTTCTAGCGCCCAGTTTTACGCCATTGCTTGCGACCCAAGGCGCAGCGTTGCGGTGGAAGCCTGCGCGGGTGCGGGAAAAACTTGGATGCTGGTGTCGCGCATCATTCGGGCTTTGCTGGAAGACGAATCGCCCAACGGTGACAAGGCTGAAATCAAAGCGCACGAGATTCTAGCCATCACCTTCACCAAAAAAGCTGCGGGTGAAATGCGTCAGCGTTTGCAGGAGTGGTTGGCAGAGTTTACTTTTGCGACGCCTGAAAAGCTGGAACAAGAGTTGGTTTTGCGGGGAATTTCAAGGCAAAATTTAGATGCCAAAAACAGCCTGCAGACGGCATATTCATTGCCTGAGCAGCTACAAAATTTATATCAAAAAATGCTCTCGCAAGGGCGCGGTGTGCAGATCAAAACCTTTCATGGCTGGTTTGCCTCACTGTTGCGTACCGCGCCGCTGTCTGTGCTGGAAGGCTTGAATTTGCCGGCAAATTACACGCTGCTGGAAGACGATAAATTGGCCGTGCCCAGCGTGTGGCGGCGGTTTTTTGGCACCTTGTTGAAAGACGAAACGGCCAAGCGCGATTTTGAGGAGTTGGTCGCTGAGCACGGCAAATCCCAAGCGCTGAAGGCTTTGGAAGAGGCGCTGTCTAAGCGGGTTGAGTTTGAATTAGCCGATGAAAAAGGGCTGGTTGCGGCCTCTGTGCCGCATTTTGCTGAGTTTTTCCCTGATCTCGTAGGTTGTGATTCACCTGAAGCTGCCTTTTTAAATACTGACGCAAGCAACGACATTCGCCGCCAAATACTTGTCGATGCAGCCAAAATTCTAGGCGCAGTATCGCAAAAAACTTTTAGCGCCAAGGGGGTGGAGCTGGAAAAAGCTATCACTGGCAACGACTTAGCCGGTGCAATAGCCGCTTTACTGACCGAAAAAGGCACGCCGCGCAAGTTCAACGCCACCTTGTCTGACAACGAGTTTGTCGCGAGGGCGCAAGATTTAGCGCTTCGTTTCCAAGCCGCCATGGCCCAGCACGCCGCCTGGCAACACCAGCAGCGCATGGCGCGGTTGACGCGGATTTTGATCGCAGAAT
The DNA here is from genome assembly GCA_043780435.1 of Polaromonas sp. Taxonomy (GTDB): domain Bacteria; phylum Pseudomonadota; class Gammaproteobacteria; order Burkholderiales; family Burkholderiaceae_C; genus Aalborgiella. The sequence continues at coordinate 2,769 of JAYWCQ010000015.1, read as the reverse complement.
TCGCAGCTCTGAAACGCCAGCGCGGCTGGGTGGACATGAACGATGTGGAGCGTGCTGCGCTGGTGATGTTGTCCAGCTCCGAGCTGAGCGGCTGGGTGCAAGAGCGGCTGGACGCGCGCGTGAAGCACCTGATGATTGACGAATTTCAAGACACCAGCCCGCTGCAGTGGCAGGCTTTGTACGCTTGGTTGTCTGGCTACGCGGGCGCGGGTGGCAAGCCGCCGACGGTGTTTATCGTGGGCGACCCTAAGCAGAGTATCTACCGCTTCCGTCGTGCCGAGCCGCAAGTATTCATTGCGGCTCAAAAGTTTGTTCAAGACGGTTTAGATGGCGATTTGTTGAGCTGCGACCACACGCGGCGCAACGCGGTGCAGGTTGTGCAAGCGGTGAATACCGTGATGTTGCAGGCGCAGGATGTGAAGCAGTATTCAGACTATCGAGCGCACAGCACAGAGATTGTTGAGGCGGGCTCTGTCGTGCGTTTGCCGCAAATTGAACGCATAGCAAAAGATAAAAATACAGAAGAATCTGCAGAAATCGTGTGGCGCGACAGTTTGACCGAGCCACGCGAAGAAGTCGAAGAAAAAACGGTGACATTGGAATGTCGGCAAGTAGCTCAGTTCATTCAGCAGCTTTTGGAGTCGGGTAAAAAACCCAAAGAAATCATGGTTTTAGCGCGTAAGCGGGCGCGTTTGGCTGTCATGCAAACCGAGCTGCAAGCGCGCAGCATTGCCAGCCAGCAACCTGAAAAAACCAACTTAGCCGACGCGCCCGAGGTGCAAGACATCATCGCGCTACTTGATGTGTTGGTGTCAACGACGCATGATTTGTCACTCGCCCGCGCGCTGAAGTCGCCACTGTTTGGGTTGACGGATGATGATTTGGTGGAGCTTGCAGTAGTACAGAAAACGAATTCTTCAAGTTCGAATTCATGGTTTGATTTGCTACAAAATTCAGAGCACTTTAGGAACGAAATACGCCGGCTAGGGGCTAAATTAACCCTCTGGAAGGGGTGGTTGGACAGCTTGCCATCGCATGACGCCTTGGACGCTATTTTTCACGATGGCGACGTGCTCGCCCGCTACGCCAGCGCCGCACCGGCAACGCGGCGGGAAAGCGTTTTGTCGAATTTGAATGCCTTGCTCAGTGCGGCACTAGACATTGACCAAGCTCGGTATTTGACGCCGTATGCCTTTGTCCGCGCTATGAAAGCGGGATTGAGTGCGGCTAGTTCGGACGGTGACTCTGACATGGCGGACGCCACACAAACGGTGAAATCACCCATGAAAAGCGATGACAACACCATTCGGTTGCTGACGATTCACGGCGCGAAGGGCTTGGAGGCCGATATCGTCATCATCTTGGACACCGACGCTGCGCCTTCAGCAGCAGCGACGATGCGGGTCTTGGTCGATTGGCCGGGTGAGACGGCAACGCCGACCAGTTTTGTCTTTCTAGCTAGTGAAAGCCGCCCCGCGCCTAGTGCCGCTGCTGCGTTTGAGATTGAAAAGCAGGCGAGGCTACGCGAAGAGTTGAACGCCTTGTACGTGGCGATGACGCGCGCGCGGCAGCAATTGGTTATCTCTAGCAGCCAGCCGCGCAATGTGAACGCTGAGAGCTGGTGGCAGCGCATGCAAACTGTGGCTGAGCCGACCCCTTCCGTTCACCCTGAGCCTGTCGAAGGGTTTCGACAAGCTCAACCCGAACGGGGGCTTATGTCGAACACGATTGAGCTTTTGGTTCTTCCTATCCTTGAAAGTATTGAAAACACCTCAAAAAAGGCATCAAATTCGACTCTAGCTAGCGTATTTATTAATTATGGTGCTATTGAAAGTATAGTAAATTCTGCTGAGAAAGTGGCTCAAGCATCGCTAGAATCCCTTGAATCACTAGAGTCTCGCATTGGCCAAGCCATGCACCGCTTGCTGCAGCGGGCTGATGTCACGGCGGTGGATGCCGTGGCGCTGGAATTTAAGCTGAGCAGCCAAGAAGTCGAGCAAGCCGTGCAGATGGCGCAGCGCATCATGGCGGGTGAGGGCGCTTGGGCTTGGGACCATGCCGTGATTGGTTGGCAAGGCAATGAAATCGAGCTCACCGCCCACGGTAAGCTCTTGCGCCTAGACCGCTTGGTGCGCCGCAATGACACGGGCGACTGGTGGGTGCTGGACTACAAATCTGAATCGCAACCGCAGAGTAAACCTGAGCTTGTGTCCCAAATGCGTGGTTATGTCGCTGCAGTGCAAGCTTGTTATGCGGGTGAATCAGTGCGGGCGGCATTTTTGACAGCGACGGGGAAAATGGTTGAAGTGATTTAGCCGAAAAAATCCACACTCCGTCATTTGTCTTTTCTGCTCGCTTTCTGTCATTCCCGCCTTCGCGGGAATGACGGATCTTTGCTCATGGATAATCACTCCTAATGACTAATAAAACAAAAAAACAAGTAGCTATCATCGGCGGTGGCCCAGCTGGGCTGATGGCGGCGCAAGAAGCCATCAAAGCAGGTTTGCAGGTCGATGTCTATGACGCCATGCCCTCGGTGGGGCGCAAGTTTTTGCTGGCGGGCAAGGGCGGGCTGAATTTGACGCATTCTGAGACTGCTGAGCCGTTTGTGTCGCGTTTTGGGGCTGGAAGTGGCGAAATTGGGGCTTTGTTGCAGCAATTTGGCGCGGTCGAGGTGCAGTCTTGGGCGCATGGGCTGGGTGTGGAGACCTTTGTGGGCTCGTCTGGGCGGGTGTTTCCTAAGGACATGAAGGCTGCGCCGTTGTTGCG
>JAYWCQ010000014.1:0-23706 GCA_043780435.1 Polaromonas sp. | reverse complement strand
GCACTTCCGGTGCATGAGGATTGCGCGCACCACGCAACGCCGCAATTCGCCCAAAAAATGAATTTATGAAATTGTCCAAATGAAATGCCCTTTCTGCGGTCATCTTGAAACTCAGGTTGTAGAAACCCGGATTTCCGAGGACGCAGACTTCATACGCCGCCGCCGCCAGTGCGGCGCATGTGATAAACGCTTCACCACCTACGAGCGGCCCGACGTGACCTTTCCGGCAATTGTCAAAAAAGACGGCCGACGGATTGAATACAAGCGCAGCAAAATCCTTGGTTCCATGAACCTTGCGTTGCGCAAGCGCCCGGTCAGCACCGCGCAGATCGATGCTGCCGTTGAGCAGATTGAAGAAAAGCTGCTGAACCTGGGTTTGCGCGAAGTTGCCTCCAGCCGCCTGGGCGAGTTGGTGATGCTGGAACTGAAAAAGCTCGACAAGATTGCCTACATACGCTTTGCCAGCGTGTATCGGAGCTTTGAAGATATTGATGAGTTCAAGACGCTGGTGGATGAGGTCAGGCGCTAATTTGGCCACTTAAAGTCTAAGTCTTAAGAACAAGTGGAGACAGTTGCTTTCTGTACACGCAGCCTACCAACACTATTAAGAACCATCTGTCTTGCCGGCCCTACAGGCGCCGATTGACTACATAAGGTCACCGTAGTAGCCTGAAAAGCCCCAGAAATTAACTCGGAGCCGCCGCTGGCCGTGAAGGAGATGTAATTGTCGCCAGCAGTCGTCAAGAAATTGGCTGGCAAGGCAATTTCAGCGTGTATGAGGACTTCGGTAGAACCTTTCACGGCATTATTATCGACGTCCTGAAACAGAATCCAGCCCTGTTCCCAACCACCGGCCATGGCACAAGTCGTTCCATCAGCGGACTTGCACATCGTCACTCTACTGTTGCGCTTGATCGCCTCACTGCGCGCCAGTTGGGCACTGGCCACAAACGTATTGGCTATAGAGGTCAACCGGTAGTTGACCATGACTGAAGTAAATGAAGGTATGGCCACCGCCACGAGGATAGCCAAAATCCCAATGCTGACCATCAGTTCGATCAAGGTAAATCCACGCACGCGTTGCTTCATTTTTGCAAATACCAGTAAAGTCTGCCCTTGGCCGCAGAGCTTGATGCGCTATTAAAAATTTTTGGAGCAAGAGGTCCACCTGCTGCACCGCATGAAAAACAAATGGTGAGAGGCACGCCATCCACCATGACCGTACCACCTGTTGGATCAGGCGCAAGACCGATAGTCGTTGGGAGAACAATCGCTGGGTTAGGTGTACCGTTGGTACTGGCTGCGTTGGTATATGAAACATTGTATACACGCGCAACACCCAAGTTGGCTTTGCATGAGCCAGCAACCGCCGTCGATGGTTGGTGGGTGCTGAAGGCCACCGTGTCAAATGCCGTGAGTGCAGCTGTGACGACCTGCTCTGTTGCTGTCAAGCCCAAGTACCAGCCTTTCTTGGCTGCCAGAGCGGCCGCCGTTGGTGTTGCGCTGGTGGTGATACCCAGCAATGAATTTTTGCAGATGATGGCAGCACCACAATCTGCCGTGCCCGGCCAGGTGCTAGACGCAACAAGCGGTTTGTCTATCAGGGAAAAGAAGTAGTTGGTCACTGCTCCACTGGCGGCATAATAGTTGATCGGCTTCTCACGATCACCCGACCCCAGCATGATCGTGTAGGTATCACCACTGGCAACCACGCTAGGCACAAACATGAACTTTCGATTGGCGATGCAAGAAGCTGTGGTGTTACAACCCAGCGATGCGATTTTTGTTATCGTCCAGCTTGATGCTGCACCGCTGCCGAAGGTGATGCGGTAGACGTTGCCGCCCAAATCTGCTGTGTAGGCATATTTGGCCAATCCAGCAGCGTCTGGCACCACGATTTGATCGGCAATTACACCCCGGTCGGTGTTGAATGTCTGAACCACAGCGCCCGTATTTGCGTCGATAACAAACACCTTGTTGCCTTTCGACAAGGCCGTACAACTATGGTTCGCCCCGCCCGTAACGAGAGCATCCGTGTCTTCGCAATTATCGTATCCACCGCCCATGATCAAAAGAGGCGATGCACCCGAGCCGTAACCAGAGGCGAGCAAGGTTCGCGGCGTCGACCAGGTCTGCCCAATGCTCGTCATGCCCGTTGTACAGCCGATATCGTCGCTTTCTCTAGGGCAGCCAATTTTCCATTTCAACACAGGGCTATTGGGTGTGGATAGGGTGTTGGTCACATCAAATGCATACAACGCACGACCACCACGACGCATACCAGCATAAATAAATGTCTTGCTGCTGCCTGCAATAGTACCTTTGAACGATGCGATGGATCCATCAATGCCATACGCCTTGGGTTGCGTACCACCAACACCGCTTGGGAAGCTTGGAACGCTGACAGGGGTTGTGTTGTCATACTGGCGCTTGATCTGCAAATAAAATTCGGGCGGCATGAAAGACCACAACTCACTACCTGCGGCATAGGAGCCTATGGCATCCGTTTGGTTGCCGTTGATCGCACGCAACATCCCGTCATTGCCACCATAAAAAACCACCACGCTTGGCGCGGTCGCCGTGCCAAAATTAATGGCTGTCGGACGTGAATGTATGATATCTCCCTGCACCGAAAGACGTGTTTCTGTCGTGGTTATGCCGTTACTGTTTTCATCCTTGACATCCAGTCCTTTCGCCCAGTCGATGAGTGCATCGCGCTCCGTAGTTGTCAACGCGCCAAGCATGGTCGACGTGACGTTGGTGTTGGCTTTGTTGAAGTCGGTCAATGTTGTGTTGGCTTTGTTGAAGTCGGTCAATGTTGTGCATGACGTCGGATCGCAAGTTTTGACCGTACGCGTGGTCGTTTGCCGAAGCTTGTAGGCTTGCCCACCTTTTTCTACGACACTGCCATCCGGGTAGTTGGAGGCCCTTGAATTTGCGATGGTCAGGCAATCACCACTTGGAAACGCACTCCATTCCGTATCAACGGAAGTTGGTGTCCAGTAGCTTCGCGCGCATTCGGCAATAAAACCGGTCTGGCTGTTGACGGCATTGACGCCATTTGCATCCTGCAACTCCACGCCGGTACCAACCTTGCCAACCTTGTATTGCTTCAAATTACCAAACCAACGCGGTTTGGCATCTGCGTCAGGACGAAACATACCGACAAACACCTGGTTTAACAATGTGCCCTGGGTGTTCACACTGAGCGGCAAAGCAACCGAAGCAAACACACTGTTGACCGATTGAATTTCAGTAAAAATGTTGTTGAGTGCATCGGAAATTTGGGTTCCTGAACTGGCAACATCGTAGTAGCCACCGGCAGACTGGGACGCCATGCTCTTCAGCACGGCCGTCCACCCAGGGCCTTGACCACCGGTGACCTTGTTGATGTCAATGGTGTAGACCGAAGCGCCCAGGGTGCTTACTTTCATAAACCTGGCCCATTCATCGGCTATATTATCTTGCGACCCCGATGGATTCAAGGCAATGGTTGTGGTGTTGCCACCAGCAGCGGCCAAAGCGGTCGTGGGTTGAACCGTGTCAGCGCTGCTGTCCTGTGGTGCACCGTTGCTGATGAAAATAATGTAGTTCTTCGCACACCCTGCCGGTATAGCGTTTTTGTAAACGGTGGCGGCCTTTGAATCTAGCGCATTCCCCGCGATTTTGTAGACATCCACGGATTGAGACGTTCCGAATGTATTGCCTGTGTAATCGGTTTTATTTTTGTTATTGCCCGCATATGGCGTGACCCCCTTTAAATAGAGATAGGCTTCTTCCATGACCTTACCAGCTTTGCCACCGTTTCCCTTATCTATGCCTACGTCGAAGCTATTGATCAAGGCAGCATATTTCTTCTTGTTATCGTCGTTCATCAGGCGAATAGCCGCTCGGACATAACCACCATCATTACCCGAATCACCACCGCCGCTCTCGGTGTACATCATGATCCCCACATTGAATTTATTGACCGGCAGGCTGTTAAATACCGATGCCAGTGCCGCCTTTTCGTTGGCAAATGGGCTAGTCCAGTTTGCACTGTTGTCCAAAACGATCAGCACATTCGGTACATCAGCCAGATTGCTGGTTGGACCTAGAAACAAATCAATGTCTGCTGCAAACAAGGAGCCATGTACACAGATGGCCACAACCGCAACCAAACGCCTGATAAAGTTTTGCATAGACAACTCCAATTTCAATTTCAATTTCAAGCCACGCCTAGGGGCAAACAAGATTTTTTTGCGCATCTGACAGCCGCACGCGGACACCCTGCCGGACTCGAACCGAGCCACCGCTGGCTAGATCGGTCACCTGAGCATCGATATCCCACTCAGTATTCCAGGTGCTACCGCCGCCGCCAGTAAACCCAACTTCAGTAGCGCCAGGCGCAGTGGCTATCAAAGCCTTGATGCATGTGGGAGCCAACACTTTAACGGTGTAATCCGTCTTGCCGTCTTTATCGATATCGACATTGATTTCTTGGGCTACCGGTGCATCCGTAAAAGGGGAAGAGATGACTTGTTCAACAGCCAGATTCGCGGCAGCGACCGATTCTTCGCGCACCTGCATATTCCCAACCGACTTGAGATTGGACGAGCTGAGCGTAAATGCACTTGCCATTAGCAAGGTAATCATCACCAGCGTGATCAAGCCAACGACCAGTGTGACGCCTCTTTGCGAGCCGGGCATTTTTATGGACAACTGCCGAGGTGTGGACAGCCTTCGGATAGCGCTCATGGTGTCTCCCTGCGCGATGATACGTTCACCAAGCGGATCGTCTGGGTAAACAGGTGGCGCTTGAATCCGTCGTTGAAAGGGCCTAAGGTGGTACTTCCTAAGTTGTATGTTTTGACATCGGTGTAACCTGGGGTCACAACATCATTGCGAACAAGGACATACAACTTTACCGCCACGACATTCATCAGTTGCGAGGCTGTGCAGGGTGTTGCTGTTGTACATCGCACGTAATCCCCATCGGGACTGCCATCGCCACGGTTGGTGGGGGACGTGTTGGCGGGGATGGTGACGGCCCAGTTGATAGCAGCACTGTGAAAATTGGCTGGCGCTACGACACCGGCTGAGTCGGTACCCGTGGTGATGTTTGTACCTGCATCACTGATATTGTCAACACCAAACTCTACCCGAAAGCCTTCCACGCCTTCGATCAAAGACTCGGCCGATTTGTGCGACAACACGCCACTGGCAAGCCGAAACTGTGAACGCATCAAGGTGGGAATACCGTCACCAGCAGTGACAGAATAATTTCTGACGTAATACAGATTCGAGATGAACTTACGCAGTTCTGCCGTGGTGCCATCTCTTTTCTTCAAGTTAAGCAGGCTTGCATCGTCGCTCAGTACATACGCTGGGCCGGGTGCGGCCGTGCCATTGCGAGCGACCTGCAGGTAAAGGTTGCCGGCATTATAAACGGGACAATTGCCCTCGCCTGGCACACAGCTTTCGGCATGCCGAACGACAAGCACATCGGTACTCGCCTTGGGATTGGTGACCCGGCTTGCGCAAACTGATAACGTGGGCGATGGCACGACAGCGGGAATTTCGTAGCTCTGCATCGCAATCCCGATCAGATTAGCAGTCACTGTTGGAATGGTATTGGGCGCTACACCCCAGTCAGCATAGGCCAGACAGGGATCGGGTACGGCGGTTGGTATGTCGGTAGGACTGGTCGTGCGGCTGAGATCATCAAACTCAGGCACATGACCACCCCAATAGCCCGCATGTGAAAGATCAGTTTGCAGCAGCTGCAATGCAAAACGACCATTCTCAATCATGCGATTGGACTTGGTCATCTCGTTGTTGTTTCGACTGACATTGAGCATCAAAGCAATCAGCGCCGCTAGCATCAGCAAACCTATGATCATCGACACCATCAATTCAATCAACGTAAAGCCGGATTGGCGCTTGGTATAAACAGGCTGATTCATAGGGTGGCAATCTTCACCAGAGTCGTTACTGGCCGGCGGCACAGGTCGTTGGCACAGGGTGTGCCGGCTGCGCCGTTGTAGTTGTTCGCACCACAAGCCACCGAGGCAGGCGGGGCGGCAAGGGGGGTGTTGCCCTGCCAAGCAACAGTGACAAGGTAATCACTGCCAACAAGTTCAACACAGCCACGCCCGCCCAGCAGCGTGCCAACCCTGGCCGTAATGACCCCAGTTCCCGTCGTCTCCCCTGCGCCCTGCAATGCATCGCACCACTCTTTTAGATCGCGTTGAGCCACTGTGGTCACCGTAGTTGGACAGGTCATGCCTGTACCGAGCGGGCTAGTTGCAGGGGTTAGATACGAGGGGGCGTTATTGCGGTTTGTTGCAATGCGGTTCGCCATATCATTGAGCAGCAAAAGCGCTTGACTTCGCTGATACGATTCCATTTCAGACATCTGCAGCCTGACTTGAAGCCCAGCCATGCCCAGCAAGCCGAAGGCGATGATCACCATCGTTACCAATACTTCAATCATGGTGACACCCGCCACGGACCGGCGTTGTGGTGACAGCGAACGCGCTACCATTTTGCAGCCGGGGTCTTGACCCCATCGTTGTTAAGCGTCAACGCGTCATCGGTCGTTTGGGAACCAGTGGACTTGGGCGTAAATGTAATCACATAAGAGGGTACTGTACCCGTGCCAACAGTGATTGCGAAAGTATATTTGGCGGTTAGCTCAGCCGGCAAGGCATAACCACTGGTCGTTAGCTCATCCTTCGTTGCATATGCACGATTGGCCAACAGAAACTGTTGCTGGCGATTTGCAATGTCCAGCATCTGCGCCTGAGCCGCAGAACGATTGGCTCTGATGACATACTGTGTGTATGAAGGATAGGCAATCGCCGCCAATATACCGATAATCGCCACAGTGATCATGAGTTCAATCAGGGTGAAACCACGGGATAGCTTAGCATTCGTTAAACACGGCAGTCGAGGCATGGCGTTAATTCCCATAAGGCAGTATTAAATATTTTTTCGTATAGCTACAATTATTACAAGTTATACATGAAGAAATTTGCCGTTTGTCGCGCATTAACTACCGACCGTCTGGAAAAATGGTTCATATCACAACAAGAAAATCACAAAATACTACTTATGTCACATTTACATTTGGGCAATGGCGATGGCAGCGACAGCACGACCACGCAGCAACCCATGAATTCAGCTCTTCTGCAGGCTGAGTTACATCAATGGCTATCAGCACCCAACCCCGCCGTCGGTTGCGTCCTCGTTTCTGATAACGGCAAAATCATAGCCCAAGGCCACACCCAAGCCGTCGGCGGCGCGCATGCCGAAGTCATGGCGCTGCGTGATGCGGCGGCTCAAGGCGAATCTACTGCGGGCGCGACTGCCTATGTCACCTTGGAACCGTGCTTCCATTTTGGCCGTACCCCGCCGTGTTGCAACGCGCTGATTGAGGCTAAAGTCGCCAAAGTGGTGATCGCCCTGCTCGACCCGAACCCGCTGGTGGCAGGTAAAGGGGTTGTAATGCTGCAAAAAGCGGGAATTGAGGTCGAAGTTTTGCCGGTTGACCATCCGCAAGCGATAGCCTCAAAAGAACAGATGATTGGCTTTTTCAGCCGCATGGTGCGTAAAACGCCATGGGTGCGGATGAAGATTGCGGCATCACTGGATGGGAAAACAGCGCTTCAAAATGGGCAAAGCCAGTGGATTACGAGCAGCGAAGCGCGTGACGATGGCCACGCTTGGCGGGCGCGGGCGGGTGCTATTTTGACGGGTATTGGCACCATTCTGGCGGACGACCCTAGGCTGGACGTACGCGCAGTACACACGCAGCGGCAGCCGCCTGTGGTGATTGTGGATAGTGCGTTGCGAACACCTGTTACAGCGCAGATATTTAATTGCGATAACAAAATTATCATTTACGATAATAATAATATAGCACCCAAGGCAATAATTACGCCGGCTAAAGACATATTTATCTATACAAATTCACATGATTCCGATAAAAAAACAATTTTAGAGCAACGTGGTGCAACGGTTATTGTTTTGCCTAATTCCGAAGCATCCGAGGCATCTGGCAAGGTTAATTTACGTTTGATGCTGCAAGATTTAGCCAAACGCGAGATCAATGAGCTGCATGTGGAAGCTGGGGCCACGTTGAACGGTGCGTTGATTGAGGCAGGCTTGGTCGATGAGTTTTTGATCTATTTAGCCCCAAAACTGCTGGGTTCTGGGCGGGGTATGGTGGATTTTGCGCCTTTGGCTGATTTAACCCAAGCCATGCCAATGGATTTTGTATCCGTCGACAAAATTGGCCCTGACGTGCGTCTTTTAGCGCGCGTGACAGGTCGGGATGCTTTTTAATGCGAAAATAGGTGCATGTTTACCGGAATCATCACCGGTGTGGGGCGCATCGTCGCTATTCACGCCTTTCACGCCATCAGCTCTTTAGAATCTACTGCCGATACTGCGTCCAGCGTGTTCGGCAAAAGGCTGATGATCAACACGCCTGCAGGCTATTTAGACGATGTGGGTTTGGGAGACAGCATTGCCATCAATGGCGCTTGTATGACAGTGACGTCGTTTGACCTTGCTAAAAACGAATTCAGCATCGATATTTCCGCCGAATCTCTCCTCAAAACTGCAGGTTTAGTCGAGCTTGGAACAGTTAATTTAGAAAAAGCCTTACGAGCGCATGACCGTTTGGGTGGTCATATCGTTTCTGGCCATGTCGATGGGGTCGGTCGTGTCAGCTTTTTTGAGCCTGTGGGCGAAAGCTGGGAGCTGCGTATCACCTGCCCGCCTGAGCTGGGTAAATTCATGGCTTACAAAGGCTCCATCACAGTCAACGGCGTGAGCTTGACAGTGAATCGCGTTGTTGATTCAACATTAAACGGCCAACTCAGCACGGCGTTGAGCATCAACTTGATTCCCCACACCATTGAGAATACGGCGCTTGGCAATTTGAAAGCCGGTGCCAACGTGAATTTGGAAATTGACACGGTCGCGCGTTACGTTGAACGGATGCTTAGTTTTGAAAAACTTGCCGCTAAAACCATATAAACGAATCGCAACTTATTTGCACGAAAGACCTGACCCATGACCGCACTTTCCATCGTACCCAAGAAGAGCAAAACGCCCGTGAAAATTTCTCCAGTTGAAGACATCATTGCCGATATGGCTGCCGGAAAAATCGTCGTCTTGGTTGATGAGGAAGACCGAGAAAATGAGGGTGATTTGGTTCTAGCCAGCGACTTTGTTACTGCTGATGCTATTAATTTTATGGCGCGATTTGGTCGAGGACTAATCTGCTTGACGTTGACCAAAGAGCGCTGCGAGCGCTTGCAGCTGCCACCCATGGCGACCCGCAACGGTGGCAAATACTCGACTGCGTTTACCGTGTCGATTGAAGCAGCTGAGGGTGTGACAACGGGTATTTCGGCAGCTGACCGCGCCATCACCGTGCAAGCTGCCGTCGCCAAAAACGCCACCGCGCTAGATTTGGTGCAACCGGGCCACATCTTTCCGCTGCAAGCGGTGGACGGCGGGGTGCTGATGCGTGCTGGCCACACAGAGGCTGGCTGCGATTTGGCACAACTGGCGGGTTGCTCACCCAGCGCTGTTATTTGCGAGATCATGAAAGACGACGGCACCATGGCGCGCCTGCCAGATTTACAGCTGTTTGCGGCGGAGCATGGTCTCAAAATCGGCACGATTGCTGATTTGATTGAACATCGCAGCCGCAATGAGTCTTTGATTCAAAAAATGGGGACGCGCACGCTGCATACGGCTTACGGCGAATTCACAGCGCACGCCTTTCAAGACAAACCCAGCAGCGGTGTGCATTTGGCACTGGTCAAAGGCAGCTGGCAACCACAAGACACTGTGTTGACGCGCGTGCACGAGCCGCTGTCTGTCATCGATTTGTTGGACCAAGGCCGAACGATGCATTCTTGGAGTTTGGACGAGAGCTTAAAACGCATCAATGACGAAGGGTGCGGCATTGTTGTGCTACTCAATTGTGGCGAGAGTGCGACGCAATTGCTCGCGCAATTTGAAGGTACCGCACGCCCTGCCCAAGCGCCAGAGCGCGGCCGCATGGACTTGCGCACTTACGGCATTGGCACACAAATTTTGCGCGATTGCGGCGTCAAAAAAATGACGCTTCTTGGTAACCCACGCCCTATGCCCAGCATGGTGGGCTACGGCGTTGAAGTGATGGGTTATTTGCCCAAAGTCAAATAAACCAAATCAACATATTCATAGAAATATAAAAAAGGAAAACCTATGTTTGGTGTAGACATTAAGAACAAAGGCACGTTAGATGTGTCTGACCATAGACTCGAAGGAAAAAAACTATATATCGGGATTGTTCAAGCGCGATTCAATGAGGCTATCACCAACGCATTGGCTGAGGCCTGCAAAACCGAGCTCTTGGCGCTGGGAGTCGTAGCCAAACATATTGAGCACTTCAGCGTGCCCGGTGCTTTGGAAGTGCCCGTGGCCTTGCAAGCCTTGGCAGAAAGAAACGAATTTGACGCGCTGATCGCCATTGGTTGCATCATCCGTGGTGAGACGTATCACTTTGAACTGGTCGCCAACGAATCAGGCGCCAGCATTTCGCGCGTTGCTTTAGATTACAAATTACCGATTGCGAATGCGATATTGACTGTAGAAAATGCAGCGCAAGCGCAAGCACGCCAAACCATCAACGGTATCGAAGCCGCCCGTGTTGCTGTGGAAATGGCAAACTTACTGAATACATTGTCATGACCTCATCATCTTCATCTGAAAAACCAAGCACCTTTGCGCCAAAACCCTTTGTGGCACAAAGCCTGAGTACGGACAGAACCTCAGACAACAAAGCCAAAAGCGCAGCTTCTGGCAAACGCCCGCCGCGCCAGATCCGCACTGGCGTCACCAGCACTGGCGCACGCAAAGCTGGCAGCAAATCGGTACGCAGCCGCGCGCGTGAGTTTGCACTGCAAGCGCTGTATCAGCATTTGGTTGGGAAAAACGATGCAGATTCGATTGACATTTTCACCCGTGATTTAGCCGGTTTCAGCAAAGCCGATACAGCGCACTACGATACTTTGATGCACGGCTGCATAGAGCAAGCGACTGATTTAAACGGACTTATTTTGCCTTTCTTGGATCGCCCATTGGCTGAAATTTCCCCCATTGAGCACAGCGTGATGTGGATTGGCGCTTATGAATTCAAGCATTGTTTGGACGTGCCGTGGCGCGTCGTCATCAACGAATGCATCGAGCTGGCCAAAGAATTTGGCGGCACGGATGGCCACAAGTATGTCAACGGCGTGCTTAATGGTCTGGCTTCAGAGCTGCGCTCGCGTGAAGTTCAAGCTGATATTGCGAGCGGCAAAGTCAACGTGGTCACTGATTGATTTTGGGATTAATTTTCTAAAAAAGAAAAACTAGTTCAGCATGCAAATTTCAAATCGCGCCCAGCGCATTGAGCCTTTTTATGTGATGGAAGTGGCCAAGTCCGCGCGATTGTTGGGCGATAAGCTGCTCAATACCGAGCGCCCCATGCTCTACTTGAATGTGGGTGAGCCAGACTTCACCGCACCTCCGCTGGTGCAAGAGGCGGCTATTAACGCTGTGAAAGCCGGTAACACCCAATACACACAAGCCAGCGGCATGCCTGAGTTGCGCGAACGTATCAGCCATTGGTATAAGCAGCGTTTTAATGTCGATGTTCCCGCTAGCCGAATTGTTTTGACCGCTGGCGCGTCTGCCGCTTTACAACTGGCATGCTTGGCTCTCATCAATTCGGGTGACGAGATCTTGATGCCAGACCCCAGCTACCCCTGTAACCGCCAGTTCGTCAGCGCGGCGGATGGCGTACCTGTCATGATGCCGACCACTGCTGCGGAGCGTTTTCAGTTGAGTGCCGCCAAGGTTGAAGCGGCCTGGCAGCATGGCAAAACACGCGGCGTTTTGCTGGCATCGCCCTCAAACCCGACAGGTACATCGATTCACCCCGACGAAATGCGCCGCATACTCAGCTTTGTGCAAAAGCAAGGTGGCATCACGCTGATTGACGAAATCTACCTTGGTCTGAGTCATGACGACACTTATGGTCAAACTGCCCTGGCCTTGGATGACCAGGTCATCAGCATCAACAGCTTCTCAAAATACTTCAGCATGACAGGCTGGCGGCTGGGCTGGTTGGTCGTGCCTGAAGTTTTGGCACCGGTGATTGAACGGATTGCGCAAAACTTGTTTATTTGCCCAAGCACCGTCACGCAGCATGCCGCACTGGCCTGTTTTGAAGATGCCTCTATTGCCGAATACGAAAAGCGCAGAGCCGAATTCAAAGCACGGCGCGATTACTTCATTCCCGCGCTGCAGCAGCTTGGGTTCGACGTGCCGGTTATGCCTGATGGCGCTTTTTATGCTTGGGCAGATTGCTCTAGAATATGTAGCAAACTAGGCATCAAAGACAGCTGGGACTTGGCCTATGAAATCATGCACAAAGCGCACTTGGCAGTTACACCAGGCAGAGATTTCGGCACGTATGAAACCGCTAAATTCATTCGTTTTTCAACTGCCAATTCGCTGCCACAGCTGCAGCAAGCTATTGAACGTTTGCGTGTGATGTTGGCATAACTTTGCAATCTAATATTCAACATACAACTTGTAACTTTGTCGATAGCGATTTGCTGAACTAACCTAACAAACAGCCCTCACAATCACAATTTCTACCGAAACATGAACCAAGACCTCTCCATCCTGCAACTCATCCTTCATGCCAGCTTTGTGGTTCAACTGGTTATCGCGCTGCTGATGACCATTTCAGTAGCCAGCTGGGCTGCCATATTTCGCAAATACTTTGCATTGAAACGCGTGCAGCGATTGAACGAAGAATTTGAGGCGGATTTTTGGTCTGGCACGAGTTTGAATGAATTGGCCAGCGCTGCCAAGAAAAACGACCCCAATGCTGGGCCGATGCAACGCATTTTCGCCAGTGGCATGCGCGAATACCAAAAACTTCGTGAACGCCGTATTGACGACAACAGCGCCCTGCTTGATGGTGCACGCCGGGCCATGCGGGCAAGTTTTCAGCGCGAGCTGGATGCCATTGAAACAAATTTGTCGTTCTTAGCCTCAGTCGGCTCTGTATCGCCCTATGTCGGTTTATTCGGCACGGTGTGGGGCATTATGCATTCATTCACTGGTTTGGCAGCGATGACGCAGGTGACGCTTGCAACAGTTGCGCCAGGTATTGCCGAGGCATTGGTGGCCACTGCCATTGGTCTGTTTGCAGCGATACCTGCGGTGGTAGCGTACAACCGGTTTGCGCATGATATTGACCGCATTGCCATCAAATTAGAAACCTTCATTGAAGAGTTTTCCAACATTTTGCAGCGCAACTTGAGCGCGAAAGTAGCGAGCTAAGCCATGGTTGCCACTGTTTCACGTGGGCGCGGACGACGCACCATCAATGAAATCAACATGGTGCCCTTCATCGATGTGATGCTGGTTTTGTTGATCATTTTCATGGTCACAGCACCGCTTATTTCACCGAGTGTGATTGATTTGCCAACGACGGGTAAAGCCAACAAACAGGCAGATAAAGTGATTCAAGTGGTGATTTCAAAGAGTGGGAAGTTAGAGATAAAAAGTGACTCAACCGGAGTATCTGAAAAAGGTATTGCTATTGATAATATAGCAAATCTGGTGCAAAAAGCGCAAAATAATGATGCAAAAATACCAGTCGTCATCAGCGCAGACAAAGCGGTCAAATATGAATCTGTCGTTGAAGTGATGGACAAGTTGCAACGTGCGGGCATTCAGCGCGTAGGGCTTTCTGTACAGCTTGCAAAATGAAACCGTTTGCTTTAGTTTGATTATCTGAATCGTTATGTCATTAGCCTCTGATCGCCCCGAATTCACACCACCTTCGACTTCTGGGCGCGGGCGTGCTATTGGCTTGGCCGTTTTGGCGCATGCGTTTTTAATAGCCGCCCTCACTTGGGGCGTCAGCTGGAAACGCGAATCTACCAACGCACCCGTGCAGGCTGAGCTGTGGTCAACCACCGTGCAACAAGCCGCGCCGGCTTTGGTTGAGCCTACGCCTGAGCCTAAACCAGAACCAAAAATTGAACCCAAGCCTGAGCCCAAAGTGGAGCCACCTCCCCCGCCACCAAAACCCGCAAAAGTGGTTGAACCGGAATCAGAGCCCAAAATTGACCCGCAGATAGCGATAGAAAAAGCGAAAAAAGAAGAAAAGAAAAAATTTGAGAAGATAAAAGCCGAAGAAATCAAAGTAAAAGCCAAAGCACTAGCAAAGAAAGAAGCTGAAGAGGAAGCGGCGGAAGAAGCTAGGTTGGAAGCCATGGACAAGAAAAAGCGTGCTTTAGAGGCTAAAAAACTTGAAGTGAAAAAAGCTGCTGATGCTAAAAAAGCCACAGATGCCAAAGCAGTAGCCAACGATGCCAAATACGAAGCCTCATTAAAAGCTGCACGAGATGCGAATTTAAAACGCATTGCAGGCTTAGCTGGTGCAACTGGCGGGGAAGCAGCCACAGGCACCGCAAAACAATCCACAGGGCCGTCTGCGGGCTACGCAGGGCGAGTAAGCGCAAGGGTCAAGCCCAACATCGTGTTTACGGCTGAGGTTTCCGGCAATATTGAGGCGGGCGTGGAGGTTCGAACCTCGCCAGATGGAACAATTACGGGACGAAAAATCATCAAATCAAGTGGCAACAAAGCTTGGGATGACGCCGTCTTACGCGCTTTAGACAAGACGGAAATATTGCCTAAAGATACGGATGGACGTGTTCCATCACCGATTGAGATGTATTTCAAACCCAAAGACTTACTATAAATTCAATAGCACCTTAGACAATAAATACGCCGGCTATCTGTCCATTTCACTCATAAACAATATGTGTTTTAGAGATGCCAGATTGCGCCATCCAACTGGCCAACGCAGCATCACTCGGGTAAAACTTAGCGTCATCGCCCAGCTGAATTTCAGCATTCACCACACCTAAATCAGCTGATCGAGCAACGGCCATCCGCACCGCCATGCCGCGCTGCAAGTCACCCTGCTCGGTTTGAACTTTGATGGGCGGAAATTCGCGCAGCAGGCGGCTGATATCCGGTGTTTTATCGCCAATATCGACTTTCAAATGTTTGCCGAAGCGGCAACGCGCTGTTGGCAAATCCCACACTTGGTTGATTTTGAGTCGTGGGCTACCGCCAGAGAATCGATCCGCTTGAATTACGCCCATGACGATGATCAACTCGTCTTCTTTGAACAAATTGCGGTTCTCCTGCATCGTGGCATCATCCACCGTCGTTTCGATTTGACCACTGGTGTCGTCTAGCTTGAACAAACCAATCTTGCCACGCTGACCGTTGATGACGCGAAAATCACTGACGATGCCGGCTAACAATTGGGGTTCGCGCGAATCAATCAAATCATCAATCTTGCGTTTCACAAACTGTCGAATTTCACGCGACACTTCGTCAAACAAATGGCCTGAGAAGTAAAACCCCATTGCGGTTTTTTCAAGTGTTAGACGCTCTTTCACTCCCCAGGGCGTTGCGTCGCTGAGTTCTGGCTCTTGTGTGCTGGAGCCATGCGCGGCATCGTCGCCACCCATCATGTCAAACAAGCCGCCTTGGTTGGCATTGGCCTCTGCCGCACTGGCAAAGTCAAACGCTAATTCAACAGAATCGAGCATGGCTGCGCGATTCTGTTGCAAGGTGTCGAAAGCGCCAGCTTTGATCAATGCTTCAACCGTGCGCTTGTTGATTTTGCTGCGCTCTACCCGTACGCAGAAGTCAAACAAACTGGTGAACAGTCCGCCCGATTCCCGCGCGGCGACGATAGCCTCAACCGCTTGCTGCCCCGTGCCTTTGATAGCGCCTAGGCCGTAACGAATAACGGTGGCAGAAACGGGCTCAAAGCGGTACACACCACGGTTCACATCTGGCGGTTCAAACGTGATGCCTGGTTTGCCCAAAATGGGGCGTTGCGCATCTTCGTACAAGATTTTCAGCTTGTCCGTGTCACCCATCTCAATCGTCATATTGGCGCAGAAGAATTCTGCGGTGTAATGCACCTTGATCCAAGCCGTGTGGTACGCTAACAATGAATACGCAGCAGCGTGCGATTTGTTAAAACCGTAGCCCGCAAATTTTTCCATCAAATCGAAAATTTCATCGGCCTTGGCTTCATCGATGGCATTTTTAGAAGCACCTTCGCGGAAAATTTGCCTATGACGCGCCATTTCGTCCGCATCTTTTTTACCCATCGCGCGGCGCAGCATGTCTGCACCACCGAGTGAATAGCCGCCCAATATCTGCGCGGTTTGCATCACCTGCTCTTGGTAAACCATGATGCCGTAGGTTTCAGACAACATCTCGGCAACCATAGGGTGCGGATATTCCACCACTTCGCGGCCATGCTTACGCGCCACGAAGCTAGGAATCAAATCCATGGGACCCGGACGGTACAAGGCATTCAGCGCAATCAAATCTTCCAAACGCGTTGGCTTCGCGTCTTTCAGCATGCCCTGCATGCCGCGACTTTCAAACTGGAAGACGGCTTCGGTTTTGCCTTCAGTAAAAAGCTTGTAGACGCGCGCATCGTCCAGCGGCAAGTTTTCGTAAGCAAAGTTTTCTTGCCCGGCGTGACCTTTGCTGATGAATTCGCGCGCCAATTCCAAAATCGTCAGCGTAGCTAAACCCAAAAAGTCGAACTTCACCAAGCCAATGTCTTCGACGTCGTTTTTATCGAACTGACTCACCGCTGAGTCGCTGCCAGGCTGCTGGTAGAGCGGACAAAAGTCTGTGAGCTTGCCAGGCGCAATAAGTACGCCACCGGCATGCATGCCCACGTTACGCGTCATGCCTTCAAGTTTGCGAGCCAGTTCGAGCAAGGTTTTAACTTCGTCTTCATTGCGTTCGCGCTCAGCCAAGATCGGTTCGGCCTCGGTGGCGTAGACCATTTTGTCGTCTTTAGCGCGACCGGGCGGTGGCAACTGCAAAGTAACGCTGACCCCGGGCTTGTTAGGAATCAGCTTACTGATGCCATCGCAAAAGGTGTAGCTCATATCCAGCACACGGCCAACATCTCGCACCGCTGCACGCGCAGCCATGGTACCGAAGGTGACAATTTGGCTGACCGCTTCACGGCCGTATTTGAGTTTGACGTAGTCAATCACACGGTCACGGTTGGCTTGGCAAAAGTCGATGTCAAAGTCGGGCATGGATACCCGCTCTGGATTCAAAAACCGCTCAAACAGCAGGTTGTATTGCAACGGATCAAGGTCGGTGATTTTTAACGCATACGCGACCAAGGAGCCAGCACCAGAACCACGACCTGGACCGACCGGGCAACCATTGTTTTTAGCCCAATTGATGAAGTCGCCCACAATCAAAAAGTAGCCAGGAAAACCCATTTTCAAAATCGTGTCGATTTCAAACTCTAAGCGCGCTAGATAAGTAGGTTTTTGCGTTTCACGCATCGCGTCATCAGGGTACAAATGCTTCAAACGGACATCTAAACCCTCATGACAAGAATAACGAAAATACTCTTCCGGTGACAACTGCTGCCCATTGACATCCGGCGTTGGGAATACAGGCAATTGCGGCTTGCCAAGTACCAATGTGAGGTTGCATCGTTTCGCAATTTCTAAAGTGTTAGTCAATGCCGACGGTAAATCAGTAAAAAGTGACTGCATTTGCGCGCTTGATTTGAAATACTGCTCTCGGGTGAACTTGCGCACGCGACGCTGGTTACCCAAAATTTCTCCATCAGAAATACACACGCGCGCTTCGTGCGCCTCGTAGCCATCAACATTGGTAAATTGCACGGGGTGCGTTGCCACCACAGGCAGCTTCAAACGTGCTGCAAGCTGTACGGCAGCAGCAACATGCTGTTCATCATCAACCCTGCCAGCGCGTTGCACCTCCATATAAAACCGATGCGGAAACATCGTCGCCAATTGCATCGCAATTTCACCGGCGCGCTTAGGGTCTCCCTGTAGCAAAGTTTGCCCGACTACACCAGCTTGTGCGCCACTCAACACGATCAAACCTGCATTCAATTCAGCCAGCCAGGCCAACTTGCAAACCGCTTGTGCTTTAACGATATTTTGGGTCCAAGCGCGCGTCAGCAACTCAGACAAATTCAAATAGCCTTGGTTGTTTTGAACCAATACCAACATGCGCGACAAAGCGGTAGCGTCTTGACTCAGGCCTTCTAAAAAGATCTCAGCCCCGATCAAAGGCTTGATGCCTGATTTGCGTGCCGCTTTATAAAATTTGACGGTACCAAAAAGATTATTTAAATCAGTAATGGCCAGCGCAGGCTGTCGATCTGTTGCGGCAGCTTGCACAACATCAGGAATGCGGTTGGTACCGTCTACGACGGAAAATTCAGTGTGCTGGCGCAGGTGTACAAACATAGCATCTATTGTAGGAACTCCATCTGCAGTTTTGTGAAAAACTACAAAATTCTACAAAATTCAAATTTTATTTAAACGCTATAGTTATAAAAAAAGTCCCTTGCGGGACTATTTTTTTATTGACTCAGAGGATTTGATTTAACAACTGGTTTCGCCATTTTGATATCCGTCTTAAACCGCTCTTTCAGCAAGTTGTAATACGCTTGCTCTTCAGCAGCAACCCAGGCTTGTGACACCTGAACGCGACCCTGTTTAGCAGTCGCATCATCCGCCGCAACAGGTGGCAGCACTTTGTTTATTTTTGCCACATAGTAAGCGCGGCCAGGAAGCTCTACACCAACAAACTCTGGCAATTTAGTGGTCTCGGCCTTCAAAGCAGCTTCTACAATTTGCGCAGGCAGATTTTTCGGCTGGTTACGTGCAATCTCTACAGCGACCGGCATCACAGCCGTGGCAGGCGCGGCCTTCCAAGCTGCCAGCTTCTCCATGCCTTCTTTTTTGGCCAATTCGAAGCTGCGTATCACCAAGAGTTTTTCACGAACACGGTCTTTCACATCTGCCAAAGGCAAGGTACGCGCTGCCGTGTATTGGCTGATTCGGCCTGAAACGAATTGTTTGCTGGCCAGCTCAAACGCTTCGGTGTTGCGCTTTTTCTCAATCGCATCAGCTGAGAAAATAGCATTCAAAAATTTAGGGTTTGCCAACACACCTGTAGCTCCAATCGCAGCAGTGCGGGTCACATTCGCAGCTGTTTTAACTTCCAGTTTTAATCTGTCAGCAATAGGCTTCAAGCTGTCTGATTGCTCGTAAACAGCATTGGTAAAGGTTTCTGCCAGTTCCGCAAATTTCTTCTGAGCTTGCTGTTTTTTGACGTCTTCAACCAACTCTGGTTTGGTTTCTTCAAAGCTGCGTTGCTTGGCTGATTTGATGTCTGTTAATTGAATGATGTGAAAACCGAAGTCGGATTCCACCAAAGCGCTGATGTCGCCCTTTTTCAAAGCGTAAGCAGCATCTTCAAACGGTTTGACCATCGCGCCACGGGCGAAGAAATCTAAATCACCGCCCTTGACGGCAGAGCCTGGGTCTTGCGAATTCGCTTTGGCGACTTCTGCAAAAGTAGCCGGTGCTTTGTTAACAGTATCAAGCAACGCCTGCGCTTTAGCTTTTGCTTTTTCACGATCGGCGGCTGGGGCGCCTTTGGGTGAAGTGATCAATATGTGACTTGCTCGACGCTCTTCTTGCGTAGCTAGGCGCGCTTGGTTTTGCTCGTAATAGCTTTTCAACTCTTCGTCGGAAACCGTGATGCTCTTCTTGATCGTTTCGATATCGAGAACGACATATTCAATGTTCGCTTGCTCTGGGGATTGGAACAAAGCTTGATTCGCTTTGTAGTAGGTTTCCAAATCTGCATCCGTCAGCGTCACTTTGCTGGCAAAACTTGCAGCATCAAATGCGACAACTTGCACTTCACGTTTTTGCAAAAACGCATTCAAAGCCACATCGCCCACCGCATTGGTCGTGAAACCCGAACCTTGAATGCCTTTAAAAACTTGTCGTGAAGATATTTGCGATCGCACACGCACTTCAAACATTTCAGGCGTCAACCCTTGGCTACCAACCAATAATTTATAGCGCTCTTTGTCGATTTTGCCGTCTGGCTGACGCAAAGAAGCGATGGTTGGGTCGGATTGCAACTCATTGGCCAAGCGCTGGTCGCTGGTTTCAAAATGCGCATCGCGCGCAGCAGCACCGATGACTTGTTCACGCACCAAACGCTCTAATGTGGCATATTTGGCTTCTGGGGTATCAAGCAGCTTGATGTCAACCGATGGGTTGGCTGCACGAATACGTTCCAATTCGTTTTTGTAAGCTGCATCTAACTCGGTTTGTTTGATCTTCCGGCCATCAACTTTGGCAACATCTGCACCAGCATTGAACATGCTTTCATAGCCAGACATTCCACTCACCGCAAATGCTAGGATGATGAGGGCGAACAAGATCGCATAGACCGGTTTACCGTGGTTTCTAATAGTTTCAAACATAAAAACGTAACATTCCGATATGTTTTATAAATAACAAAAAAAGGCGAACCTACAGTTCGCCCTTCATTTTTTACGTCATAAGTTTTAGATTGAGTGGTGAGTGCTGACGGGCTCGAACCGCCGACCTACGCCGTGTAAAGGCGCCGCTCTACCAACTGAGCTAAGCACCCAAACTAAACCTGTACGTTAATCAGTTTAAAGCATCCTTCAATGCTTTACCGGGACGAAACTTTGGCACTTTTGCAGCTTTGATTTTCAAAGCTGCACCGGTACGAGGATTGCGACCGAGGCGCGCTGCGCGCTTTGTTACCGCAAATGTACCAAAACCAACCAAAGACACTGAGTTGCCTTTTTTAAGCGTTGACTTCACAGCACCGATGATGGCCTCCAAAGCGCGTGTTGCAGCTGCTTTAGAAATATCGGATTGCGTAGCAATGTGCTCAATGAGTTCTGATTTGTTCACAGTAAACTTCCTCTTTGAAATTAGGGATAAATTGTCTCGAAGCAGATTCTAGTCGTTTTTTTGGGGGCATTGACTGGCCATGCCAACGATAAGTTGATTATTGTGACAAAAAAACCGTCAACAAACTTATATATTTACCCTTACTTGACTCTGGCGCGAATTTCAGGGATGGCTTTTTGCAAATAGTAGATCATGGACCAGATCGTCATAATCGCCGCGACCCAAATCAGCCAAGTTCCCCACACATTTGTATCAATCACACCAAAAAGCTTGCCATGAAATAGCAAAAAAGGAATGGCGACCATTTGCGCTACCGTTTTTAGCTTCCCAATCATGTGCACCGCCATACTTTTTGAAGCACCGATTTGAGCCATCCATTCGCGCAGTGCAGATATCGCAATCTCGCGCCCAATGATGATGAGCGCCACAAAAACATCGACCCGCTTGAGGTGCACCAAGACCAGTAGCGAAGCGCAGACCAATATCTTGTCTGCCACCGGGTCTAAAAACGCACCAAACGCTGAGGTTTGGTTCAACTTGCGTGCCAAATAGCCATCCAACCAATCCGTCAAGGCAAAAACCACGAACAGCACGGTGGCAATGAGGTTTTTGGTCGGTTCGTCAATCGACAAATAATAGACGCCAATGATGAGCGGAATCGCCACGATGCGAGCCCAAGTCATGATGGTTGGAATGGTTAAGAACATAGGGTTATTGTGCTACAGCTTTAGGTTTGTGGATTCGAGAGGCCTTGCCACATTTCATGTAAACCTTCTTCCATACTGATTTTAGGCAACCAACCTGAGCAGCTGAGCAGTCGGCCAAAATTCAGCACATTTGCCGCAACGTCAAATTTGCGCTCATCTTCATGGCTCACGGTGACTTGCAAATTTGACTTGGCTGCTAAAGGTCGAATCAAATCGATGATGTCCAAGTTGCTACGCCCCACGCCGCTGCCAATGTTGTAAACCGCGCCGTTCGTGCCATGCTCCAGCGCTGCCAGCATGCCAGAAGCAGCATCTTTGGCATGCACGTAATCACGCACCGTGCCGTGCTCGCCAAAAACAGAGATGTTCTTACCCGCCAGCACATTGCCCATCGCCGTGGCGATGAAGCCTTGCCCCATGAATGGCAGCTGCCCATGACCATATGCGTTCGCTGGCCGCACCACCACCAACGGTAAGTCATGCAAGCGGTGGTACATAAGCGCATAGCGCTCTATGGTTAACTTGGTGATGCCGTAGGGTGATACAGGCTCTGTCTCTGCATACTCAGAAATCGGCAGCCGGCTGGCGTGGCCATACACCGTACCGCCTGAAGACACCGCCATGAAACGGCGTAATTGTGCATGATGCTGCAGCTCCTCCATCAACGCCACCACGCGGGGCAGGTTGGACTGCAAGTCAAACATGGGGTCGCTGTAGCTGGTTTTGGGCACGGTTGCGTAGGCCAAATCGATCACCTCATCGCACGTTGCCAGCAAGGGGCGCAGCACAGCCATGTCTGAGGCATCAACGGCTTGGTAATGTATACGTTTGTCTGTGAACTGAACCTCAGGCTTGCGCCCCAAGACGAGCACATCGCGTCCAGAGGCAGCCAAGGCCTCGCTCAGGTACCGACCAATAAAACCTCCGCCACCGATAACGCAACTGCGCATGTGTTGTCTTTCAGACTTGTTTGCTTATGAACAGAATATAACCGAGGAACTTAACTTACAGCTCAGTGCAGTGCCCGATAAATCGTCTCCGCCAGCTCTTTAGAAACGCCCTCCACCGTCGCAATGTCCTCCGCACTCGCCATAGCAACACCACGAATACCGCCAAAGCGCTGCAACAGCTTGGCGCGGCGCTTGGGGCCAATACCGGGAATATCCTCAATTTTGCTGCCGCCCACCCGTACTTTCGCGCGCTTGGCACGCATGCCGGTGATAGCGAAGCGGTGCGCCTCATCTCGGATTTGCGCGACCAGCATCAACGCGCTGGAATCTTTGCCCAAATAGACTTTCTCCCGCCCATCGGCAAACACCAATTCCTCCAAGCCCACTTTGCGGCCTTCGCCTTTTTCAACGCCGACCAACAGCGCCACATCCAGCCCCAGCTTCACAAACACCTCCCGCGCCGTGCTGATTTGGCCTTTGCCACCGTCAATCAGCACCACCTGCGGCATCAGTGACTTGGGTTCTGCACCCGTTTCCGCAGCAGCTTTCACAGCCTCTTTGTCCGCTTCGACGATTTTGCTATAGCGCCGCTCCAGCACCTGCCGCATGGCGGCGTAATCGTCCCCGCCGGTGATGCCGTCGATGTTGTAGCGGCGGTATTCCGCGCTTTGCATTTTGTGGTGGTGGAAAACGACGCAAGACGCCTGCGTGGCTTCGCCTGCCGTGTGGGAAATGTCAAAACACTCAATCCGCAGCGCATCAATATCATCTGTCACCAGCTCCAACGCATCCACCAACATACGCGTCCGTGCCTGCTGCGAGCCTTCTTCGCTCAACAACCGCGCCAGTTGGATATTGGCGTTGTTTTGCGCCATTTCTAGCCAAATACGCCGCTGCTCGCGTGGGTTGTGCACCGCAGTAACCTTAAAGCCGGCCTGTTCAGACAAAGCTTTGATCAAACCTTTGTCAACCTCCACACTGGTAATCAGCGCCGCCGGAATCCGCACGTGGATGTAGTGCTGAGCGATGAACGCCTCTAAAACCAGCACCTCGACGGGTATTTCCCTACCGTTCGGACTGCTCCCACTACCGTTCGGACTGAGCTTGTCGAAGTCTTCTTCACCCAACCCT
>JAYWCQ010000013.1:0-7901 GCA_043780435.1 Polaromonas sp. | reverse complement strand
AGCGAGATTTATATTCCTATTCACGCAGTTTAAAAATGAATGGCTTGGAGCGTAAACCGTTCGGACTGAGCTTGTCGAAGTCATGAAAATCGGCATTGCTGGCGCGGGTTTGCTTGGGCGCTTACTGGCGTTTGAGTTGACGCGTGCTGGCCATCAGGTGGATGTGTACGACCCTGCACCCGATGCCTTGGGGCGCGGTGCAGCGGGTTGGACGGCGGCTGGCATGCTCAGCCCCGTTGCCGAACTCGAAGGCGCTGATGCGGCGGTGTTTGCCATGGGCTTGCGCTCATTGGTGCGCTGGCCGCTGTTGATAGAAGAAGTGAGGCAGGCTTTGGGGCAAGCTTCGCATGAATCAGCGGTTGAATTTCACCAGCGTGGCAGCTTGCTGGTAGCGCATCGGGGCGACGAAGGCGCGGCGCGCCGCGTGGTGGACTTGCTCAAACACAAAGCGCCGATTGAATTCGCCCCGCAAGCGCTGGCCATGCCTGAACTGCGCGAGTTAGAACCTGCCATTCACGGTTGCGCCCATGCGTGGATGCTGCCGGGAGAAGGACAAATCCACACCGTCCAAGCGATGATGGCTTTGCACCAGGCCGCAACGCAACACGGTACGCACTGGCATTGTGGTGAATCCGTCCAGCGTGTCAGTGCTGGCGTGTTGTACACGGCGAAGGGGGAGCGTGGTTTTGACTGGGTCTTTGATGTGCGGGGAACAGGAGCACGACCCAGTGCAGCGTTGCAGAATGAAGACAACGGATTCACACCTCAAGTCAGAGGCGTGCGTGGCGAGATTTTCTGGCTAGATGCGCCCGATGTGGTGTTGCACCGCCCCGTGCGCTTGCTGCACCCGCGCCACCGTGTCTACATCGTGCCGCGCCAGGGTGGGCATATTGTGGTGGGTGCGAGCGAGATTGAAAGCGAAGACCGTTCCCCGGTGTCGTTACGCACAACGTTGGAGCTGCTTTCCGCCGCGCACAGCATCCTGCCCGAGCTGGCCGAAGCCCGCATCATCCACAGCGAGTCAAATCTGCGCCCCGCGCTGCCAGACAACTTACCGCGCTTGGAGACTTCGCCAGGCATCACGCGCATCAATGGGCTGTTTCGGCATGGCTGGCTGATAGCGCCGGCTTTGGTCGAGCAGGCTATGGCCGAGATGCAACAATTTGAAAAGATGAAAGAGATTGCATGAGCCTCATCGAGCACATCTTGATAACCGTCAATGGAGAGTCGCAATCGATTCCTTTGGGGACGAGTTTGGCCGCTGTCATTGCCAACGCACAACTGGCCGCAGAAGCTGTTGCCACCGCCGTGAATGGTGAGTTTGTAGCACGCAATGACCGGGCATCGCGCGAATTGCTGGCCGGCGATGCTGTGTTCACCTTTCAAGCCATCACAGGGGGCTAAAAATTATGGATTCTTCTATGAGCTTTCGTATTGCAGATGTTGAACTGAGCAGCCGGTTTTTTCTGGGAACCTCCAGCTACCCGTCGCCGCAGGTGCTGCAGCAGGCGATAGCCGCTTCGGGCGCACAAGTTGTCACTGTCGGGCTGAAACGACAGCTGGCTGCCGCCACCGCGCCAAACGGCCAAGCCACACAAAACGATTTTTACCAGCTGATTCGCCAAAGCGGTGCCTGCTTGCTGCCCAACACCGCGGGTTGCCGCACCGCGCGTGAAGCGGTGACGCTGGCGCACATGGCGCGTGAATTGTTTGGCACGCACTGGATCAAGCTGGAAGTGGTGGGCGACGATCACACCTTGCAGCCCGACCCGTTTGAGCTGCTGACCGCCACCACCGAGCTGGTACGCGCCGGTTTTGAGGTGTTTCCCTATTGCACGGACGACTTGGTGAGCTGCCAGCGCTTGCTGGACGCCGGTTGTCGTATTTTGATGCCTTGGGGCGCGCCGATCGGTTCCGGTCAGGGCTTGATCAACCCTTATGCGCTGCGCACTTTGCGGGCCCGCTTGCCGGATGTGCCGTTGATTGTGGACGCCGGCATCGGTTGCCCCTCAGACGCTGCGCTGGCGATGGAGCTGGGTTTTGACGCCGTGTTGCTCAACTCCGCCGTGGCCTTGGCGCACCAGCCGGTGCAAATGGCGGAGGCTTTCAAACTCGGCATTCAGTCCGGTCGTTTGGCCTACGAAGCCGGCATCATGGCAACGCAAGACATGGCGGTGGCCACCACGCCAGTCACGGGGCGACCATTTTTATGAGCCTTGAAACGAAAGAGCGTCCACCCATCGTCTGGTCGGTCGCTGGCTCAGACTCGGGCGCAGGCGCAGGTCTGCAAGCCGATTTACGCGCGATTGAGGCGATGGACGTGCATGGCTGCACCGTCATAGCCGCCATCACCGCGCAAAATTCCATGGGTGTGCAGCTGATTGCGCCTGTGGATGCTGCCGTTTTTGAAGCGCAACTGGCCGCGCTGGCAGACGACATGCCGCCTGCCGCCATCAAAGTCGGCATGATAGGTAGTGTGGATAACTTGCGCGTGCTGGTGCGCTGGATTGACCGATTGCGTCTGCAACATCCAAAATTAGCTGTCGTCGTTGACCCCGTTTTAGGTGCGACGACGGGAGCCAGCTTCGCCCAAGCAGATTTAATTCAAGCTTATCGTGATGAGTTGTTGCCCCGTGCGGATGCGATCACCCCAAACCGCGCAGAAGCCGCGTTGCTGTTGAATCAAGCCCCATTAAATGACGCCTCAGCCATAGCCCAAGCCGCGCAATCCTTGCAAGCTTTAGGCTGCAAAACCGTCATCATCACCGGTGGCGATGCCCAGGGTTTGAACAGCGAAGACTATTGCCAGAGTCCGCAGGCCCAAGGCTGGCTGCGCTTGCCGCGCGTGAATACGCCTCACAACCACGGCACGGGTTGCGTGTTTGCCTCTAGCGTGGCGGCCGCCATGGCGCGTGGTTTTGTCAGTATGGAAGCGCTGGTTGTGGCGAAGATGGCAACGACGCATGCTTTGCGCCACGCCTACGCCGCGGGCCAGGGTGCAGGCCCGGTGCGTCCACGGTCAGATTTTGCCCAGCAACTTAAAAACCTGCCGACTTTCAGCTTGCCCAGCGCTTCAATCCAAACACAGCCACTGCGTTTTGCTCCTTTGAGCGATGCCGATTTGGGCTTGTATGCCGTGGTTGACAGTGCCGATTGGGTGCAACGCGTTTTAGCGGCGGGCGTTAAAACCGTGCAATTGCGCATCAAAATGACCCCCACGCTTGTCGCTTCGCGTACTGCGCTGCCCCCCGAGGGGGCTCTATCGGTTAGGGGCGGCCCGTCGCCGATCGACACCAGAATACGTGAGGAG
Organism: Polaromonas sp.; assembly: GCA_043780435.1. Taxonomy (GTDB): domain Bacteria; phylum Pseudomonadota; class Gammaproteobacteria; order Burkholderiales; family Burkholderiaceae_C; genus Aalborgiella. The sequence goes on along the minus strand of JAYWCQ010000013.1, from coordinate 4,591 downwards.
ATCCGCGCCAGTATCAAGCATGCCAAAGCAGCCAATGCCCAGCTTTTCATCAACGACCACTGGCAACTCGCCATTGAAGAAGGCGCTTACGGCGTGCATTTGGGGCAAGAAGACTTGCATGTGGCCGATTTGCAGACCATCGCCCAGGCCGGTCTGCGCTTGGGCCTCAGCACCCATTGTTATTGGGAAGTTTGCCGCGCCTGGGCCTTGCAGCCCAGCTACATCGCCTGTGGCCCGATGTATGCCACGCAATCCAAAGACATGCCGTGGCAGCCGCAGGGCACGTACAACGTCGCGTATTGGAGCGCCTTGTTGCCGTTACCTTTGGTCGCTATTGGCGGCATCAACGTGGAGCGGGCTTCAGAATCGCGAAAGGCTGGCGCTGCTGGCGTCGCCGTGATCAGCGCTATCACAGCAGCAGCGTCGCCAGAGAGCGCTATCATTGCGTTAAATCAGTCATTAGAACAAGCGGATGCCGCAAAAACGCGCATAATCGCCCCAAAATTGCCCAATTCAACGCTTTATTGATGGATGTCACCCATGTTTCGTACCCTCTTAAAATCCAAAATCCACCGCATCGCCGTCACCCAGTGCGAGTTGCACTACGAAGGCTCCTGCGCGATTGACGAAAACCTGCTGGAAGCGGCGAATATCGCCGAAAACGAGCAAATCCACATCTGGAACATCAACAATGGCGAGCGTTTCATCACCTACGCCATCCGTGGCGAACGCGGCACCGGCATGATCTCCGTCAACGGCTCAGCCGCCCGCCGAGCCAGCGCCGGCGACCTCATCATCATCGCCGCCTTCGCGCAGGTGCATGATGACAACGTGGCTACGCATCAGCCGAAATTGGTGTTTGTGAATGAGAAGAACCAGCAAACGGATCTCAGGTCGAATGTGCCGTTGCAGTTGCAGTGATTTTTGAATATATCGCGTTAATATAAACGCTATAAATAAAATAGCACTTTAGGTAATAAATACGCCGTCTAGATGCTTATTTAACCCTCTGCCATCCGTACTTCCAATATCTCGTATTCAATCGCCTCTTGGTAAGTCTTGGCATCGTTCTGCGCCAAGTGCAATAATATTTTCGGGGCTTGTTTTTTAATATAGCGCGGCAAAAGAATGCCGATTAATACCAGCGGTAAACCTGCCCAAGGGTAGCCAGATAATGCCAAAGCAGCGCCAATACCAATCATCGGAAGCGCGATACCCACGACAAACAGTTTGTGTTTAATATACTTTTGAGCACGCTCAGGGTTCACAATAACGCGAAAACGGCCACGGGGGAGGCCGGTTTTGAATTCTTGGTGGGGGATGAAGATGGGGTCGGTCATTTGATTTTTGAATCAGATAAGGTGCATTTTTACTATATATTTAATAGCAGTTTAGGTAATAAATACGCCGGCTGGAGTCATATTTTGGTCTTAAAAATTGTCTTTTAGGCGGTAACTACCATATCGCACCTGTCTCCCAGCGATTCGCGCCAAACGGAGACGCGAGACAATGCTAAACCATTAACCCGCATGGTTTTTTCAATATAGATGCAGAGGTTTTCTAGGGTGGGAATACCCAAATTTGGTACTTCGTCTAAATAATGATGATCTAATAATTCACGCACTTTGGCGACTTCAATTCTAATAAGTCCAATATCCATCACCATGCCAGTTTTAGTATTAACTGCACCACGTACTGAAACTTCCGCAAGATAAGTGTGGCCGTGGATACGACGACTTCCTTCGGCTTCAATCTCTCGTTTTAGCCGGTGGGCGGCGTCGAAGTAGAAGCGTTGGCAGACTTCGAAGGTGTTATTGGTTGTCATATTATTTTTTGCTAATTATCGCTTGCTACCTGATACCGGTTATTTTGTGCGTTTGCAGGCTGAGTTTCCATGCTGGGTTATCTAGGCAGAGTTGAATGCAAGCTTTGATATTGTCTTTTTGCAGAATATTATCCATAGGGGAAATATATTTATGATCAAACTGCAATTCATCTGAATTTACAAACCTATCTAAATCAGCCTTGGTAAACCCAATCTGCGGCCAGACGATTTTGAGTTCTTGACCGCTTTTTTGCACCCAATCTTTACCCGCCGCCCCAGCTTTGGGGCTGATGCACAGCCAATCAATGCCTTTGGGCGCTTTCACCGTCCCGTTGCTTTCCACCGCGACGGTGAAGCCCTGCGCGCGCAAGGCTTCCAAGAGCATTTCATCGACTTGCAGCAAAGGCTCACCACCCGTGAGAACCACGAAACGGTTGGATTTAGTGCCAGTTTCCCACTTTTCAGGCCAAAGCGACGCAATTTTCAGCGCCAATGCCTCCGCCGTGGCGTATTTGTCGCCCAACGTGCCATCCGTCCCCACAAACTCGGTATCGCAAAACTGGCAAACCGCACTGGCACGGTCTTGCTCGCGGCCTGTCCACAGGTTGCAGCCCGAAAAGCGGCAAAACACCGCAGGCCGCCCCGCGTTGCCGCCTTCACCTTGCAGGGTGTAAAAGATTTCTTTAACGCTATATGTCATTGATGGGTCATTAAAACTAAGCCGCCCCAATATGCGGCACGAGGTGGTTCGTCGGCTGGCCATTGCGCAGCGCGGCGGTGAAGGCGAGCATGCGGTCTATGGGCAGGCGGGCGCGAAGGCCTAGGGCGGGGTCGATGTGGATTTGATTCGTGTTGGTTTCCAGCACATGCGCCAGCGCGGCCAAGCCGTTCATCGCCATCCACGGGCAGTGGGCGCAGCTTTTGCAGGTGGCGCTGTTGCCGGCGGTGGGGGCTTCTAAAAAGACTTTGCCAGGGTTTTGCGTGCGCAGCTTGTGCATCATGCCGTTGTCGGTCGCGACGATAAATTCTTTGGCATCCATCTCGCGCGCGGCTTTCAAAATCGCCGAGGTGGAGCCGACAGCATGTGCCAAGGCAACCACGGCTGCGGGCGATTCCGGGTGAACCAAGACTTTGGCTTTCGGGTGATCCTTCATCAACGCTTCGAGTTCTGCCGCTTTGAACTCGTCGTGCACGATGCACGCGCCGTTCCACATCACCATGTCCGCGCCGGTTTCGCGCTGGATGTAGCCACCCAAGTGTTTGTCGGGTGCCCAGAGGATTTTTTGCCCTTTGTCTTTCAACGCTTTGACGATGTCCAAGGCGCAGCTGGATGTCACCAGCCAGTCCGAGCGTGCCTTCACCGCCGCGCTGGTGTTGGCGTAGACGACGACGGTGCGGTCTGGGTATTGATCGCAAAATTTGCTGAAATCATCGATCGGGCAGCCCAAATCCAGCGAACAGGTGGCTTCTAGCTCGGGCATCAGCACGGTCTTTTCAGGCGACAAAATCTTCGCCGTCTCACCCATGAAGCGCACGCCAGAGACGACCAGCGTTTGCGCCGCGTGGTCACGGCCAAAGCGTGCCATTTCCAGTGAATCGCTGACGATGCCGCCAGTTTCTTCCGCCAAATCTTGCAAATCGGGGTGCACGTAGTAGTGCGACACCATCACCGCGTTGCGCTCTTTGAGCAGGCGTTTGATGCGGGCTTTCAGCTCGATGCGCTCGTGCGGCAACGGCTCGGCGGGTACTTTCACCCACACATTGCGGGTCGGGCAGGCGGGCTGGTCGTATTCGACATTGATTTTGTCGATATGCTTCAAAATGGATGTGGTCATGTCAATAACTTTCTTAAAGTGCGCTTATAAAGCCCCAAAGCGCATCGAAAAATCGGTCGCCTTCACGTCTTTGGTCAGCGTCCCTATAGAGATGCGGTCAACACCGGTTTCTGCAAGCTCGCGCAGGCCGTTCAGCGTCACACCGCCTGAGATTTCTAGAATCGCACGGCCTTGGTTCATCTTCACCGCCTCATGCAGCGTCGGCACGCTCATGTTGTCCAGCAAAACCATTTTGGCGCCAGCGTTCAGTGCCTCAGTCAATTGTTTCAAATTTTCCACTTCAATTTCAATGAACTTGGCATTCGGCGCTAATTTGGCAGCGCGTTCTAAAACAGCGGCGATGCTGCCTGCGGCAGCGATGTGGTTTTCTTTGATCAGCACCGCGTCATACAGCCCGATGCGGTGGTTGGTCCCGCCGCCGCACAGCACCGCGTATTTTTGCGCTAGGCGCAGGCCGGGCAGAGTTTTGCGGGTGTCGACGATTTTTGCCTTGGTGCCCTTCACGATATCGACATAAACCGCCGTTTTGGTCGCCACGGCGCTCATCATTTGCATGAAATTCAGCGCGGTGCGCTCGGCGGTCAGCAGTTTGCTGGCGAAGCCTTCGATGTCTAAAACCGTTTGGTCGGCTTGGCAGCGTTCGCCTTCTTTGACGCGCCAAGTTAGCTTGGCGGTGGGGTCCAGCCTCAAAATCGCCGCTTCTGCCCAGGCCGAGCCGCAAATCACCGCTGACTCACGTGCCAAGATGCGGGCGGTGGTGCGTTTGCTGGGGTCGATCAGTGATGCCGTTAAATCACCCGTAGCGACATCTTCCAGCAAAGCACGCGCGACGTCGGCTTTGGCCAGCGCGGCAAGGGATTCAGGCGTAAAGTCAGCAGTCAAAGTAGTCATAACGAGCTAATTGTGGGAAATGGTGTAAATTTTGAGAAAT
>JAYWCQ010000012.1:0-11007 GCA_043780435.1 Polaromonas sp. | reverse complement strand
CCGCCACCTCGGCGCCCAAATCCCCAGCGATCAGCCTGAACTGCTCCAGCGCGGCTTCCAGATCGTCGACTATTTCCTGGGCAATCACATCGGGCTGCGGCAGGTTGTCGCTATCCGCCAGTGAGTCGTCTTTGAGCCAGAAAATGTCCAGACTGGCCTTGTCGCGGGCAATCAAGTCGGCGTAGTCGTAGACACGCCAGCGACCCTCGACCGCCTCGGGAGACCATGTAGCCTTGCGATCATGCCGGTTCGCCGGGTTGTACAGCGCTACAAACTCGTCCAGATGCTCGCGCTTGAGCGGATTGGTTTTGAGGGTGAAATGCTGGTTGGTACGCAGGTCGTAAATCCACAGCTTTTTGGTCCACGGTGTCTCGCTGGCAGGTTTGCGTTCAAAAAACACCACATTGGCCTTGACGCCTTGCGCGTAGAACAGGCCGGTGGGCAAACGCAGCAGTGTGTGCACATCGCATTCGTGCAGCAGCTTCTTGCGGATGGTTTCGCCCGCGCCGCCTTCAAACAGCACATTGTCGGGCAGCACCACGGCCGCACGGCCATGCTGCTTGAGCAGGGTCTTGATGTGCTGCACAAAGTTGAGCTGCTTGTTCGACGTGGTGGCCCAGAAGTCATCACGCTCGATCACATCTTTTTCGGTGCTGACCTTGCCTTCCGCGCCGGTGATCATGGTGCTGCTCTTCTTGCCAAAGGGCGGATTCGCCAGCACCACGTCAAAGCGCTCGCCGGGGTCGGCGGCCAGCGCATCGGCCACCACGATGGGCACCGATTTGTCGGAGCCAATGCCGTGCAGCATCATGTTCATGGCCGCCAGCCGTGCCGTGCTTTGCACCAGCTCCCAGCCGCACAAGGCCTGTTCTTTGAGGTGCTTCTTCTGCTCACGCGTGAGGTTGGGGTTGTGCTCCGCCACATGGTTGTGCGCGGCGAACAAAAAACCGCCGGTGCCGCAGGCCGGGTCGCACACCGTCTCACCCGGCTTGGGCGCAATGCAGTCCACCATCGCCTGAATGAGCGGGCGTGGCGTGAAGTATTGACCCGCGCCGCTCTTGGTGTCTTGCGCGTTCTTCTCCAGCAGACCTTCGTAGGCATCGCCCTTCACGTCTGCGCCCATGGCCGACCAGTTTTCGCAGTCGATCAAATCCACCACCAGGCGGCGCAGCTTGGCCGGGTCTTGAAACTTGTTCAGCGCTTTTGCGAAGATCAGACCAATCGTGCCCTTCTCAGCCCCCAGCTTTTCCAGCGTGTGGCGGTAGTGGTCGAACAGCTCATCGCCATCCCGCGCCAGCAGCGAGGGCCAGTCGTAGCCCTTGAGGATGGGGCTGGGTGACTCGCCGCTCAGGTTAAACGGCGGCTGGCTGCGCTCGTCGGCCATTTTCAGGAACAGCAGGTAGGTGAGCTGCTCGACATAGTCGCCGTAGCTCATGCCGTCGTCGCGCAGCACGTTGCAGTAGTTCCAGAGTTTCTGGACGATGGTGGCTGAGTTCATGGGTTGGGATCTTTGTAGTTAGGTATGGAGTAGGCCGCGCATCAAGGCATTGAGCCAGGCAAGTGCGCGGTCGGGTTCGCTGGTATTCATCTCATTGGGTAACCGGCCCGGCTGGGTGGGATCGATTTGCTGCTGCAACAACCGGGCGACTTGTTTCTGACCGGTTGCATCCAGCAGTTGGCGAATATCGTAGCCCAGCATACGCGGACCTGCCAGTTCGTAATCAAAATCGTCGCTCTGCGTCCAGTCCACAAAGTCGCCATAGAGACGAGATTCGTTGTCTGCAGCCAGGTAATGCCGCAAAATCATCTGTAGATCATGTGCATCTTTGCGTGGGGACTGGTAGTGCCGGTCTTGCCAGCACATGATTTTGAGCACGGTGAGCGCTGGTAACGACACCAGCCGCGTGTGTACCTGGCCGGGCAGCAGCACGGGATGTGCGGTAACCAAGGCTTCGCGAAAGCCAAAAACGTCCATGGCAAATTCACCCCGTGGTGGCCAGGCAATCTTTCGTTCATCGGTCTCAACCCCGCCAAAGGGAACCAGATCGACCGGCAAACCGCTGGTGTGCCACAGCCTATGGGCTGCGCTACCCTGCGCCTTGAAAGCCCCACTATCAATCAAGCGCTCGCGCAGAGCGCCAAAAGCGGACCAGTCCGGCACCGCCAAGGCAAAGTCAATGTCTTCGGTTTGGCGTTGCATCTTGACGCCACACCGGTACAACAGATGCAAATCACGCGCAAAAGCACCCACAATCAGCGGCGCAATGCCCATGGGCGCGGCGGCGGCCTCCACATCCGCAACCACGCGGGTATGCAGTGCAAGCTCAGACCGCAGGGAGAAGTCGAGCAAGGTATTCGTCATAAACCAGTTGTGCGGTTTCAATGCAGCGGGCGTCACCAGTTGCGAGTAAATCAGCGTACACCAGCACGGGGTGCACGGTGTCTGGCCGCGTTGTGGTTGCCATATTTCCCCAAAACGGCTTGCGCCACTCAAGCACACGATCGTCCGCCTGCCCGCCGCGCGCCATGGTCATGCGCTGCTCCATCAGCAGCTGGGGGGCAAGCCTATCGGCATAAATCGTGAGTATGCCCGGTTTGAGGTATTTCACCAGCAAGTTCGCCGCTGGCTCACCACCCCACAAGGCCGGCGCATCTAGCGGCCACTGTTGCCAGGCGTCAAAATCTTTCACAGCATAGGTCATGTGCAAGGTCTTGGCCCGCAACCGGCGCGCATAGGTCAATGCCCATTCGTCGAGCAAGCGTTTGGTGGCATTCAGGAGGCGGCGCTTTGGCAACACCAGCAAATGCCCGGTTTGCTGCAAATCGGCCAGCACAGCCGGAACAGCCCCCAAAGCCACCCCCGCCGCCGCTGCGATGGCGCGTTGCGGCGCGTCGGCCAGCGCCGGCTCGCACAGCAGCGCAAAAATCACTTTCAAGCCCGTTGTGGTGTAGGCCTTGCCGGCATGCGGGGCTACTGCCTTGTCTTGCAACTTGCGGCCCGTCAGGTAAACCAGCAAGCCAGGGCCGTCCAAGTAAACGTTACCTGCCGTGTCCACAAACTGCTGCTTTTGCGCATACAGCTTTTCAGCCATGGGGGGCGTGAGGTAGTCCGTCACCAGCAAAGATGCGAACCCGGTAACCGCTGCGGCGTGCTGCAGCTGCATGGTTGCCGCCCCGTGAGTTACGGGTGTCAGCCTGTTTTTAAGCTCAACCACGTAATCAACCAGCCTCCCCTCCCGCCCGACGCGCAGCCAAGCATCCGCCTTGAACGGCAGCAACTTCTGGGCCGGCTCCTGCGTGACGATCGCCTCCAAACCCAGCTGTTTTAGCTGGGTTACGGCACGGTCAATCAAGGTAGATGCATCCATTTGTTCAAAATTTTAGTTTGTTCACTTTTTATGAACATGGCGGTATTTTATACCAAATCGCCATTTGTTCAATATTTATACTTGTTCATGAAATATGAACATCAAACAAAAGAGTTACCCCGTCGTTTCCGTCGTGGCGAGGTAAAGCCCGAAATTTACCCCTTAAATTCACCTTAAGCCAGCGTATTTATTGCCTAAACAGCTATGTTATTTATAGCGAATAGGGCTACCAAGCCAGGCCACATCAGAACGTGGACGCACCAACAGAACTTCGCATGGGGTCCAACTCAATCGTTTACGCAGTGCGTAAACCATCTCTTCTGCCAGGAAAGCGCCGCTCTACCCAAAGCGCTTAAGCCGCCATCGCAAATCGGACCAAAGCCTGTTCATCGTTTGAAGCAGCAAAAATCGCCCCAAGACTTGTCAGATCGCGACGGACTTCCTCGAACGCACTAAAGCGCTCGGTATCTGCCGGCGGCTCTGTCACAGACAACAGCAAGGACTTTGGCAAGGCGCTCACGCGTTCCAGATGACGCAAACGGCCCAGCCACTGATTGCCATGATCAAGGATCCGAATCGGATCGTCATAGGCCAAATGCATAGGCTTAATGACACGCAGAGCCTGGCCACCTGCATCCAACTCGGCAAATGGCACCGCAAACTGCAAAGCGCCAGCACCGAGCTTGGCACGGTGGAAACGCTCGCCCAAACCTTCTCGCCGCAATACCCCACGCACCGCTTTTTCAATCAATTTTTCTTGATATTCTGGCGTAGCGAAGTCGTGCTCCACGTAGTGATCGAACAACTCCGCCAATTTAAGCTCTGGCGACGCGGTCATCACAGCGCGAACAGATGAGAACCGAAACAGCGCCTCACGGGGTCGCACCAAATCGTCAAAAACCCGTTGAACGCCATCTTGTCCTTGTTCACCACGGCCAAACGACGGCAAGGCCATATCACGAGTCCGAGCGAGTTCCTCCGAAAAAGCGGCCACCCCCTGTGCGAATACGCGTCGATCCAATTTGTCAAAAAATGCGCTCAACCGACGCCATTTGTTGGACAGCTGAAAATTGAAATAACGCGCCGTCGGCGCAAACATCACGATACCGACATTGGCGAACTCCTCCGTTTCCGCATAGGGCAGAAAACGAATAATGGAATAGCGGGCAACATGTGTCATAGAAAACCTCTCCCAAGCTGTGCACGAAACGACAACCTGCGCTTGATTGTCTCAAAGTCTACCTGAACTGGCAAAGTCTGCGCTGCACCATCCAGCCAAAACCATACGCTCGGTAAGCCCTGCACCGCTACGTCAAAGCAAGCCAAGGCCGAATCGAGCAGCGCTGAAGTTTCGGCACGACACACCAAATCAGCGAACACATCGTCAGCATCCTGGCGAAAAACATGCGTTTCAAAAAAATCGGCCTCATTAAAAGTTGAATCGAACGCCAAATTGTGGTCAATCACCAAGAGCTGGCTCTCTGAGGCACGCCAAAGCAAGTTTGGATTGCCGCCATGGAGCGACAGGGAACGATCAGCATTTTCTACCCACCAGTCAAAAGCCAGCAGCCTGCGTCGTTGCTCTGCATCAACCCGCTTAAGTTGCGTGACGGCAAACTCTTGTACACCTGATGCCTGTAACGATCCGAACACGGTGCCATGCCCCAGCGCACTTGCATCAGGACCCAAGGCCAAGGCAAGTTCTGGGGGTACATGCAGCAAAGAAAACAGGGGGATGGGCAAGCCCAGTTGTTCAGCAAGATGCGCACAAATCCACTCAGCCATCAGACCCCGCTGCGTGGTCTCCCGCCCCTTGGCAATGTACAAGGCATCATCCTCGGCGCGCACCAAAAATGGCCGCGTCATGCCCTGATCCAGACGGCGCACGATTTCGATCACTTGTAATGTGGTCATAGGCAAAACCCTGCAAGGGATTCCAGCCGCGTGGCCTTGAATTCAAGCCATTCGGATTCGCGGGGCTCGGCACGCAGGCGGTCGAGTAAGACGGTGAGGTCGGCGGTGGTCATTGAAGATATGTTGCTCTCAAGTTGTCAAGGCCTGCAATCTATCAAACAGTATTTTAAAATGTTCGAAATCAATCGGATCGAGATCCTTTGCCGCGCCGGCAAACGCCACCTTCACCGCACCGCTTGCATCTATTTCAAATACTGCAGTGCCAGGAAAAATCGGAGCCCCTTTCAACCCATTCGCCGTCAAAATCGCATCCAAAAAATAGTGCTCAATCGACAAATAGCGATGTACGGCTTTAGGTGATGACGCAAAATCTATTCGATTGATTGGGGCAGGAAGAAGGATTGCTTGTATCGGTTTCGTCACGTGTTTCTTGTGCGACGCGTCCGATGCAATCGAAAAGCCCGCCTTAACCGAGAGTGAATTGAAGTTATTGCAGCCTGCACTGTCATTGTCGAAAAGGGTTGTTATTTTCCGATCCGAAACAATGGATAAAAACTCTGTGCAGCGCCTCAGCATGTCTGCGCCACCCTCCCGCTTTTCCGGATCAGGCTCTACACCGCACGGAATAGCTTCAAACGGCATGGGCACGCCAGGATTCAACTTATCCCATGCCGTGGTTATCAACGAAGCGTCCGTCTTTCCCTCAACCAATAGGGCGGGCAGCGTCCCGGCATTGACCTGCTGCAAGACTGAGTTTTGAAAAGTTTTGGTGGCAGCAAAGACATCAAAGGCCGTTTGGAATTCCGAATAACTCTCTGGCGTTATCACTTGACCAGTAGGCATTTCCCGTATTTCAAACTCAGTACTGCCCAGTGCTTTTTCTAAGCCAAGCGCAACCAAGGGTGCGTGAACACTGATAACGAATTGAATCTTCGGGAACAGCGCAATCAGATTCGGCAGCACTTCAAATTGAAGGCCAAGATGCAGGTGTAAATCCGCTTCATCAATGAGCACAATTCCCGCAATATCTCCCGGCTGCTGAAACTCCATCGCAGACAAGTCTGCATCGCGAACAATCGACGCAAATAGGCAAAATAGTGCGCTTTCGCCTGCGGAGAGGCTGAGCAAATCTTTCACCGTTCGAATCAACTCGCCGTCACGTCGCACCGTCGCACTAATGATTCGACTGTTTCGATCACCGATGCCCAGTTGCAACTGATCAGTTGCGTTCTGACAAAGCACTTTCTGTAGCACGATGCGTATTGCCTCAAAAACTGCGTGGGCTTTTCCGGGTTCAGCCACCCGTGCCGGTACAAGTTGTCTATCACTAGGCCTTGGGACACTAACCGGTTGATGCTCGGAAACCATCATGTCAAAAATAACGGAATTCAACCACTCCAGGGTTGGCTTCAAGCGATTGCGGGAAAAAATTCTCCGTGGTGTCCGCCCCTTTACGCGTTGGGCGTCCGGAAGGCGTAGTTCCGAGGACAAGTTTTCTGTGTTCAACCAATCCGGCGGTTCAAATCGATCTGCTGGAAAAAATAAGAGGCTCGTTTTCTGAAGCAATGCCTCCAATACATGGGGCTGCGCAAGCTCACCTAGTGGTAGCTTGAAATGACTGGTTTCATTTGCTGGGATTTCATGCCAACTGTTGTCTAAAGCAAGCAGACTCGCCGGATCGGCGATGCTCTCCTTCTTGGCATTCAACTGCCACTCAACCAGCGAAACCCCCTGCTCAAAATCCAACTTGGCAAAGTAGAAGTTTGCATCCCCATGGATGCCCAACGCAGATCGCAATCGATAGACCTTGCCTTTTTCAACTTCTACATCCTCGTAAACCTGCTGCTTCATGGCAACAAGCGCGTTAACAATGAACGAAATAACCGTTGATTTCCCACTCCCATTTCGACCCACCAAAACCAAAGGCTTCGGATTCTCACCAGTGAACGGCAGGATCAAATCTAGTTCTTGTATTGGCCCCGTATTCCTGAGCTGGATTGATCGCAGGTACATAGTTCTTATTGATCCTTTTGAGCTAACTTGATGCCAAACGCAGTTGCCAGGACCGCGTGCCGCAATTTCTCAGACCGTTGAAGATTATTTTCAACCTCTGCGAGCACACCCGAAGTGAGTGACAGTCTTCGCTCCACCTCTAACACGATCTGCTTTTGCTGAGCCAAAGATGGGACGACTATTGGTGCAACCATTAGTGCGCCTTTTGTCAACTTACGGCGACCCGTCGAACCAGTTGTCAAGGGAATGAACGGTTAATAGGACAACGCCAGATTCAAGTACTTCGGTGAAACCACTTCCGGCCTGGCGCGCAGCACGTGCGTGTGGTTGTTGACCCAGCACTTTTCGGCAAAGTAATAGCTGAACGGAGCGGTGCGGCCAACGAAGGTTTCATCTTCAACAACCAGCACGATTTCTTCATCAAACAGATGCGCATCAATCCATCCGGTTTGACCATTGGCTCCGAGATAGGGAACGTTGCCTGGTCTGGTCGCTCGCTCTGCCTTGTTGACTGGCTTGCGCATGTTATCGAGTGATATCGCAACATCGGCAATAGTGCCGCTTACGGATTCATTAAACGTTTCCGGGTTCGTCAGGCTTTCAATGGTGGCCTTTTCGTAGCGTTTGAGGTTGACCTTGACGCGCTGGAGGTTGGCGACGGCTTCGTCGAGGCGGGAGAACTGTTTTTCGAGTTCGGTGACGATTTTTTCTTGCTCATCAATCGACGGCAACGGAATCTTCAATGAAGTAATCTTCTTTTGATTCAGCGAAGACTGATTCACCGCGTGTTGGGCGATAGCCATGAACACGCCGGTGCGTCGGCAGAAGTCCAACCAATGATGCAAATACCTTGGAAGCAACCTCTCGCGATCAGTCTTCAACACCAGCAGGTTCATGCCGTGCAGCAGCGGTGCATCCGACATAACGATTGCCGTTTTGCCCAAATGCAGATCGCTGTTGATGTGACTAAAAAGAATGTCCCCGCTTTTCAGCCAAAAACGGTCAAGCTTCAGTCCATCCGTGTTGCGCACATAGCGTACTCGCTCGAAGTCAACGACACCCTTCGAAATCGTTTCAATGCGCGTAATGGGGATACCTGGCTGTTCCTTTTCCTGATCGGCAACCAACCCATTTCGGATTTCAACGAGAACGTCACCAAGTAGGACAGAGACGATTGACTGCTTCGCCGTTATGTCAAGCACCTCACTCACGCCGCCAACTCCCGATTCATAGCCTCAAGCACCTTCGGCAGTTCAGCGCCAAACAGCTGGTGCACGCGGCCCATGCCGCCTTCTTGCGCGAAGGGGGAGTATTCAAAGTCGTCGGGCACGATGGTCAAATTGCCTGCTATGTGTTCTCGGATCATGTCTAGCCAATGGAGTTGTTCGGGGGTGAAGGGGGTGCCGCTTTGCGCCAGCCAGGCTTTGAAGTTGGCGTTGACGCGCTCGGGGAAGGGCACCAGCTCGTTGTCCTGGTGCATGGCAAAACGCACCAGGCTGACCAGGTCGGTGAGGATGCGGCGGCGGTTGCTGCCTTTGACCTTGCTTTTGTCCAGCGCGGCGTAGGCCTGCCAGAGTTGGCCTTCGGTCCACAAATGCGGCGGGGCTTGCAGGGCGTCGGCCAGGGTTTTTAGCGCTTCAAACGTCAACGTTTCGGCCTGAAATCCTCGTAAACGTTGGGGTTGTTGATACAAAATTTGTAGCGCGGTGATTTCGTCTTTGTGCTCGGCGATGAATTTCTCAAAGCTTTCCACGGTGCCTTTGGCGCGGTCGCGGGCGGCTTCGCTAAAGTCGGCCTGCAGCAGGCTGTCTTGCGTGACGGTGTCGATGACCTGCTCGGCTTTTTTCTTCAGATCCATCAGCAGGTTGCGCAAGGCGGGGTCGCACAGGGGGCGGACGGCCTTCACCATCACCTGATCGGCGTCACCCGGTGACAGGTTGGCGTAGGTGTCGGGGTTGAGCGCGTCCACAATGCTGCGCGCCAGGTCTTTTAAGGACGCACCACCGGAGGCCTGGGCGATGCGCAGCTTGTCGGGCTCGGTCAGCTCGCGGTCCAGCCGGGCCAGGCGGGCAGCCACGCTGCTCAGCACTTCGGGCTCCACATTGCCCAGCGCCACGGCTTGCAGGAGTTTGTCAAAGGGCACGGACTTTTTGGCGTCCATGGGGGCGGAATCGGTTTTGTCCTGCTCGCAGACGCCCACGCAGTCGACGATGACGAAGTGGGTCTTGCGGGTGGCGTCGGGCGTGACGGCCTGCAGGTCGGTGGGGTCGCAGATGCGCACGCCGCGGCCTTTCATCTGCTCAAAGAAGTTGCGGCTTTTGACCGAGCGCATGAACATGACAATTTCCACCGGCTTGATGTCGGTGCCGGTGGCGATCATGTCCACGGTGACGGCGATGCGGGGGAAGTAGCTGTTGCGAAAGGCGCTGATCAGGCGCTCCGGTGTTTCGCCCGTGGTGCGGTAGGTGATCTTCTGGGCAAAGTCATTGCCCTTGCCAAACTCCTCGCGCAGGATTTCGACAATCTTTTCGGCGTGGTTGTCGTCTTTGGCAAAGATGAGGGTTTTGGGCACTTCGGTGCGGCCTGGGAAGATTTCCAGCGGCAGCTTGTCGCGGAAGGTGCGGACGATGGTGCGGATCTGGTCGGGCGCTTGCACGGCGCGGTCCAGCGCGTCGGCGTCGTAGGCCATGTCTTCGTCCAGCTCCTGCCAGCGTGTTTTGCGCGTGAGACGGTCGCGGTAGCCCACGGAGTAGCCCGCCTCCACCTGCGCGCCCTGCTCGATGACTTGCGTGCGGATGCGGTAGACGTCGTAGTTCACGTTCACGCCATCGGCCACGGCCTGCGGGTGGCCGTATTCCATGACCAGGTTCTGGTTGAAGAAGCCAAAGGTTTGCTTGCTGGGCGTGGCGGTCAGGCCGATCAAATACGCGTCAAAGTACTCCAGCACTTGCCGCCACAGGTTGTAGATGCTGCGGTGCGCTTCGTCGGTGACGATGATGTCGAAGGTCTCGATCGGGAAGGCGGGGTTGTAGCCGATGGGGTCGGGCTTGGCAAATAAGTTGCCGAGGCCGTCCACGCTTTGCTCGTCGTCCTCTTGCGCCAGCTCCCTGCCCTTGAGCATGGAAAACAGGCGCTGGATGGCGCAGATGGTGACGCGTGCTGTGGTGTCGAGCTGGTTGCTTTGCAGGTGCTGGACGATGTATTCCTCGCCAAACTTGTAGTTGTTGTAGGGGCTGGCGTAGGCGTCAAACTCTTTCTTGGTCTGGCGCGCCAGGTTGCCCCGGTCCACCAAAAACAGCACGCGGCGCGCGCCGCCAAATTTGATGAGGCGGTAGATGAAGCCGATGCTGGTAAACGTTTTGCCGCTGCCGGTGGCCATTTGGATGAGGGCTTTGGGCTTATTGGCGGCGAGGGATTTTTCCAGGTTGGTTATGGCGCTGATTTGGGCGGGCCACAGCGCATAGTGCGCGCCGCCGCTGCCCCACTCGGTGACCAGCTTGGGCATGGCGCGCATGCGTGCCAGGAAGGTGCCGGTGGGCAGGTAAGGCGTGGAGAATTCGCCGGTGGGCTGGGTGCCGGGGGCTATGTAGTTTGCTGGCGCGGGGGTGGCGGTGTTGAGCCACTGCACCAGCAGCTCGGGGCGGAAGAAGGCAAACACGGCTCTGGCGCGGGGCTCGGGGTCCAGGCCGTTGGTGAAGTGGGTTTCTACGCC
>JAYWCQ010000011.1:0-14077 GCA_043780435.1 Polaromonas sp. | reverse complement strand
CGTCTCCTTCACCAGCCTGTCCAAACGCAGCAATGTGCCAGGCATGCGCAGCGGATTTGTGGCGGGTGACGCGGCCATCATGAAGCAGTTTGCGCTGTACCGCACCTACCACGGCAGCGCGATGAGCCTGGTGGTGCAAGCTGCCAGCAAAGCCGCTTGGAGTGATGAAGAGCACGTGGTCGCCAACCGCGCCCTGTACCGCGACAAATTCATGCAAGTCACCCCGCTTTTGGCGGAAGTACTCGACGTTGCCCTGCCAGACGCTGGTTTTTACCTCTGGGCAAAAATTCCTGCGAAGCTGAAATTAGACGACGCCACTTTCGCCAAAACGCTGCTTGAACAATACAATGTGACCGTGTTGCCTGGCAGCTACTTGGCGCGTGAAGCCAATGGGCTTAACCCCGGCGACAACTTTATTCGCATGGCTTTGGTGGCGACCACCGAGGAATGCGTGGAAGCGGCGCAGCGTATCGTTCAATTCGTCAAATCTCTATAAATATTTATAAATTTTTTCTTTCAATCAACTGTAAATCACCATGACACAACAACTGCAAAACATCATCGACGCCGCTTGGGAAGACCGGGCCAATATCTCCACCACCAGCAGCTCCAAAGAAGTGCAGGACGCGGTAGAGCAAGCCCTGACCCAGCTGAACAATGGCAGCTTACGCATCGCCACCCGCCAAGGTGTGGGTCAGTGGACAGTGCATCAGTGGCTTAAAAAAGCAGTGCTGCTGAGCTTCCGCCTCAAAGACAACGCCATCATGCGCTCTGGCGATTTGGCTTTTTACGACAAAGTACCGACCAAATTTGCCCATTTGTCTGAGGCAGAACTCAAAGCCACAGGCGTACGCGTGGTGCCGCCAGCCGTGGCGCGTCGCGGCAGCTACATCGCCAAGGGTGCGATTTTGATGCCTAGCTTTGTCAACATTGGCGCTTATGTCGATGAAGGCACCATGGTGGACGCTTGGGCCACGGTGGGCTCTTGCGCACAAATCGGCAAACATGTGCATTTGTCTGGCGGCGTCGGCATTGGCGGCGTGCTGGAACCCATGCAGGCCAACCCGACCATCATTGAAGACAACTGCTTCATCGGTGCCCGCTCTGAAGTGGTTGAAGGCGTGATTGTGGAAGAAAACTCTGTGCTCGGCATGGGCGTTTATATCGGCCAAAGCACCCCCATTTATGACCGTGAAGCAGACACCATCACCTATGGCCGCGTGCCTAGCGGATCAGTCGTCGTGAGCGGCAATTTGCCTAAAGCGGGCGGCAAATACAGCATGTATGCAGCCATTATTGTGAAAAAGGTGGATGCGCAAACCCGCTCTAAAACCAGCATCAATGATTTGCTACGAGATTAAGCTTGGTGCGATAAACCCTATTCCGTTCGCCCTGGGCCTGCCGAAGGGTTCATGAAGACTTCGACAAGCTCAGTCCGAACGGGTTCATTTTTTAAAAGGCCACCCATGAGCGCGATGAAACGAATTTTAGAACTGATGGTGGTTAAAAAAGCCTCAGACGTTTACTTGTCCGCGAATGCGGTGGCGCTGATCAAAATCAACGGCACCAGCGTGTCGTTCAACAACCAAGTGCTGGGCCCGACAACGCCGTTGAATTTGTTGTCTGAAATCGTCACCAGCGCACAAATTGAAGAGCTCAAAGAAACCGGCGATCTCAACATGTCCATCCAATTGCCTGATTTGGGCAATTTCCGCATCAGCGCCATGCGCCAGCGTGGCAGCTATGCGGTGGTGATACGCTACATTCCGCTGGCGATTCCACCGTTTGACACCTTGCATTTACCGGCCCAACTGACCCATTTGGTGATGGCGAAATTGGGCTTGGTGTTGATGGTGGGTTCCACGGGCTCGGGCAAAAGCACCACGCTTGCGTCCATGCTGGATTACCGCAACGAGCGCATCACCGGCCATATTTTGACGGTGGAAGACCCGGTTGAATACCTGTTCACCTCCAAGCGCAGCGTGGTTAACCAGCGAGAAGTAGGCACCGATACGCTGACCCTGCAAACAGCGCTGAAAAACGGCCTGCGCCAAGCGCCTGATGTGTTTTTCATTGGCGAGATTCGCGACCGCGAAACCATGACCGCCGCCATCGCCTACGCGCAAACCGGTCACCTGTGCATCGCCACACTGCATGCCAACAACAGCTACCATGCGCTGAACCGCATTTTGAGTTTCTACCCCGTGGAAGTGCGCCCCACGCTGTTGGGCGATTTGTCCACCACGCTCAAAGCCGTGATTTCGCAGCGTTTGGTCAAAACAACCAAAAACGAGCGTCGCCCTGCCGTTGAAATCATGCTCAACACCCAATACGTGGCCGAAATGGTCGCCAAAGGTGACTTTGCTGGCGTGAAAGACGCGATGGAAAAGTCCATGGCACCCGGCTCGCAAACTTTTGAAGACGACTTGGCGCGCCTGATTCGTGAAGACATCATCACCCGCGAAGAGGGCTTGTCATACGCCGACTCACCCACCAACCTGATCTGGCGCTTGGACAACACCGCCAGAGGCAAAGACATCATGCCCGCCGCCCCCGTAGAACCGGTTTACGAGCCCGCATCTTTCGACGAAATTTCCATCCATACGATCTGATAAAGGTCTACAAAACCATGCACCGCACTCTGATTCTGGCCGAACAACTCATCTCCCGCCCCTCCGTCACCCCGATGGATGGTGATTGCCAAAAACTGATTGCGGACAGGCTTGCGCCGCTGGGTTTTGTGTGCGAAACGGTGGAAAGTGGTCCGACCGACTTCAGAGTCGTTAATTTATGGGCAAAAAGACCTTCAGCCGGCGAAAATACTGACTATACTGCTATTAATAATGCAGCAAATAGTGACGTATTCAGCAAACTCCTGGTCTTCGCTGGCCACACCGATGTCGTGCCCACAGGACCGCTAGAGCAGTGGACGAGCAACCCTTTCGTGCCCTCGCACCGCGATGGCAAGCTGTACGGCCGTGGCGGAAGCGACATGAAAACCTCGATTGCCGCCTTCGTCGTTGCTGTGGAAGAATTCCTCAAAGCAAACCCTAGCCCCTCGTTATCATTGGCTTTTTTACTTACCAGTGACGAAGAAGGCCCCTCGGTAGATGGCACGGCCATCATGTGCAACTGGCTCACCCAGCGCGGAGAAAAACTGGATTACTGCATCGTCGGCGAGCCCACCTCGGTCGAAAAAACCGGTGACATGATCAAAAACGGCCGCCGTGGCACCATGAGCGGCAAGCTCACCGTCAAAGGCGTGCAAGGCCACATCGCCTACCCGCACTTGGCGGAGAACCCGATCCACAAGTTCGCCCCCGCGATGGCGCAACTCGTCACTGTTGAATGGGACAAAGGCAACGAGTTTTTCCCCGCCACGACGTGGCAAATCAGCAACATCCACGGCGGCACGGGGGCGAGCAACGTGATTCCTGGCCATGCGGTGATTGATTTCAACTTCCGCTTTTCGACCGAATCGACCCCAGAATCGCTGCAAAAACGCTTGGTTGATGTGTTGATATCAACCGGTTTGCAGCCCGAAAAAGACTTCGATCTGCAGTGGACCATCGGTGGCCTGCCCTTTTTAACCCGCCCGGGTGAGCTGGTGCATGCCGTGCAAGCCGCCATTCGTGCGGAAACCGGCTTAGAAACCCAGCTGTCCACCACGGGCGGCACGTCAGACGGGCGATTCATCGCCAAAATCTGCGACCAAGTCATAGAGTGCGGCCCACCGAACGCGACGATTCACAAAATTGACGAACACATCGTTGTTGCCGATATTGAACCGTTAAAAAACATCTACCGCAAAACGATGGAAAACCTTGAAGCGATGTTGCAAGCCAATGCGAATTAATAGAAAAACCGTTCGGGCTGAGGTATCGAAGCCTCACGAACCCTTCGATACCTCAGGGCGAACGGGATATTTGGTAATCGAATCATGACAACCGTTTTAGAAGTCATCCAAGAAGGTGCTAAACAACTCACAGAAGCCAACGTCGCCTTCGGCCACGGCACGGCCAACGCGTTTGACGAAGCCGCTTGGCTGGTACTGTGGAAAGCAGGTTTGCCGCTAGATTCGTCGCTGGACGATCCTAAAATTGATGCAGATTCAGTGGCAAATAGACCTTTAGCCGTCGAATTAATTGCCTCAATAGCTAGTCTTTTCATAGCAAGAATAGCATCCCGCAAACCCGCCGCTTACTTGACGCAAGAAGCCTGGCTGCAAGGCATCCCCTTCTACATCGACGAACGCGCCATCGTGCCGCGCAGCTTCATCGCTGAGCTTTTAGCAGACGGTAGCTTTGACGACTGGCTAGGGCCCCACACAAAGCGGGTGCTGGATTTATGCACCGGCAACGGCAGCTTGGCGGTTTTAGCAGCGATGACGTATCCTGAAACCACGGTCGTTGGCGCGGATATTTCAACCGATGCGCTAGCAGTCGCCCGCATCAACGTGAATAAACACGACCTGCAAGACCGCATCCAACTGGTTGAATCTGACAGCTGGGCTGGCTTAAAAGGCAAAGTTTTCGACCTCGTCCTGTGCAACCCCCCCTACGTCAACAGCGCCAGCATGGCCGCCCTGCCCTTGGAGTACCTAGCCGAGCCCGCCTTGGCGCTCGCCGGCGGCACCGACGGCATGGACTTCATCCGCGGTCTCCTGCAAGCCGCCCCCGCACACATGAGCGAACACGCTGTCATGGTTCTAGAAATCGGCAACGAACGCGCCTACTTCGAAACCGCCTTCCCAGATTTGGAAATTTTTTGGCTAGAAACCAGTGCGGGAGAAGATTCCGTGCTACTGATCACCAAAACCGCATTAGAAGACGTTTTTACAGCTTAAATTGGCACCTAGCCGGCGTATTTATTGCCTTAGGTGCTATTTTATTTATAGCAGAAATCATCCCGCAGAAAGAAGTAAAGAAATTAGGGTCAGATTCCAATTCAGGACAGTTCCCAATTCGGCGGACAACTACGGTGATCGAAATTGGACTCTGACCCCATTTTCTGGACTAACAGCCGAAGCAACCTGCAAAAAGTACACAAAACTTAGTCAATAATCAAGCATGCAAGGCCAACTCTTTACCCAAGACTTTTTAACCCGTGGCGTGCTGGAAACCCCGCCGTTTGAAGCCTTGGACGATGCGGCTTTTGCTGCATTCAACGCTGGTTTGCAGTCCATTTACAGCGGATTCAGCGCGCAAAGCACCAACAACGAAGCGCAAACCGAATCTGAAATCATCCACAAAGTGGTCGCGCTGCTTTGCTGGGCTGGCGACACCTTGCCCCAAGTGAATGCTGACCCCAAGGGCCGCGAATCTGTCCCCGATTTACTCTTGTTTGCCAACCCTGCCCAAAAAGCACTGGCTCAAGCTGAGACCAAAGACGACCGTCGCTACCGCCACGGTTTGGCTATTTTGGAAGCCAAACGCTGGCTGCGCCCGCTGGACCGGGGTGACAACTTAGACCATTTTGACCCTGATGCTCCTTCTTCCCAGATGCTGCGCTACCTCAGCCGTGTGGATGGCGCTTCTGACCGCGCGGTGAAATGGGGTATTTTGACCAATGGCGCTGTCTGGCGCTTGTACTGGCAAGACGCCCGCTCACGCGCTGAAGAGTTTTTTGAAGTTGACGTGGCTGGTGCTTTGAACTTGCACGGCATTCAGCGTGATATGGATGATGTCGAGCCAGCCCACGCCCTGAAACTCTTCTACCTTTTCTTCCAGCGCAGCGCTTTTTTACCGCAAGACTGGGATGTCGCTGACCGCACCTTCCACGCCTACGCCCTCAACGAAGCGCGTTTGTATGAAGAGAAAGTCTCGCAAGACCTAGGCGCTCGCGTTTTTGACGACATTTTCCCGCAATTGGCTGATGCTTTGGCACGGGGCGACCTGCACGCAAAAACGCACGAAGTGGGCTACGGCCAGTTCAAACGCCCGCAATACACCGCCGACTATTTGGATGAAGTGCGCGAAGCCGCCTTGGTGCTGCTGTACCGCCTGCTGTTTTTGTTTTACGCCGAAGACCGCAACCTGCTACCCGTGCGCGATGCCCGCTATGCCCCCTACAGCGTGCGCCGCATTCGTGAAGAGGTGCGCGACAAAGTGGACGCGGGGGGCACGTTCTCCAGCACCATGTCAAACGTTTGGCGTGACATTGATGGCGTTTGTCAACTCATTGACCAGGGCGACGACGACATTGGCATGCCTGCCTACAACGGTGGTTTGTTCAGTTGGTCTCGTTCCGCGCTGTTAAACCGTGCAAAAGTGCCCGACAAAGTGATGGCTCCGATCATCGACGCGCTGTCGCGCCGCACCGAAGAGCTCATTCGCGGCTGGATCAACTACCGCGACTTGTCCGTCTCGCACCTGGGCGGCATTTACGAGCGCTTGCTGGAATACGCCTTGGTGCACGAAGTGCAGGCCAAAGACGATTACAAAGACAAACCCGAGATCAACCGCATCACCGCCGCCCCCGCCAGCTTTGCCCGCAAAGTGTCGGGCAGTTACTACACGCATGACGACTTGGTGCGCTTGATATTGCGCGAATCCGTCGGTTTGCTGGCCAAAGAACGCTTGGCAGCGTTTGAAGCGCATGTGGGCAAGCTGAGCAAAAAACACGCACTTAACCCCGGTGATTGGGATGTTTTGGACAGTTTTGACCCCGCCAGCGCAATTTTGGAACTCAAAATTTGCGACCCCGCCATGGGCAGTGGCCACTTTTTGGTGGCGCTGGTGGACGACTTGGCCGACCGCGTGCTGGAATCCATCAACACCGCCACCCACTTGGTCAATGCGCAGCCGTGGGCGGCGCACTTGGTGGAGACGGGCCGCCCGTGGCTCAGCCCGCTGGTGGCGCGTATTGCAGCCATTCGCACCAGCATCAAAACCACCGCACGCACCCACGGCTGGGCGGTGACAGACGCTCAGCTGGACGATAGGCACATTGTGCGGCGCATGATTTTGAAGAAAAGCATCTTTGGCGTGGACAAAAACGCCATGGCCGTGGAGCTGGCCAAAACCGCGCTGTGGCTACACACCTTTACCGTGGGCGCGCCACTGAGCTTTTTAGACCACCACCTGCGCTGTGGCGATAGCCTTCATGGAGAACAACTGCCAACTGTGCAGCTCGGACTTCAAAATTTGGGTGCTTTGATGCTGCAAAGCGAATTCGACCGCTTGGCCGTCGCTGCGAAAAGCATCGCCCAAGTGGCTGATTTAACCGATGTGAACATTGGCGAGGCACAGCTCTCTAAACAATTGGCGGCAATAGCGAGCGCCCAAATTGCACCTATTCATGCCGTGCTGGACTTTTGGCGTGCTTTACGCTGGATTATTCCCGGCTGGCCAGCGGCTAAAGTAAGCCAAATTGCGACCTTGCTCAAGCTGCCCAAATTAGAGGCAGACCGCCAAACAGAAATGAAAGCGGGACGCCACCCAGAATACGCCGCGCTGCTGACCTTGCTGGAACCTGGCCGAAACCTGATCGGTATTTTGGGCGCGGGCAGGCTGGACGGTGACGATGCAGCCACCCAGGCGGCCAATGCACTGATGGCACGCGCCCGCGCTTTGGCGGAACGGGAAACATTTTTTCACTGGTGGACAAGCTTTCCCACCGTCTTTGGTAAAGACGGTAAAGGTGGTTTTGACGCCGTCATCGGCAACCCGCCCTGGGACCGCATCAAACTGCAAGAGGTGGAATGGTTTACCGAACGCGACATGGCGATTGCCGCCCAGCCCCGCGCCGCCGACCGCAAAAAGATGATTGCCGCGCTGCAAGGCATCAAACTTAAGCAAACGGGCACCAACACACCACCGACAGTAGACCTTTGGGCGCAGTACACCGAGGCCACCGAGCGTGCCGAAGCCAACGCCCGCGTGCTGAGCAATGGCAAACTGGGTTGTGGCGACTTTCCGCTCTTGGGTGGGGGCGACGTTAATTTGTACAGCCTGTTTGTCGAACGGGCGCAGAGTTTGGTCCACAAAACCGGTCTGGTGGCGCTCATCACCCCCAGCGGCATAGCGGCAGACAAAGGCGCGGCAGCGTTCTTCCGCAGCATCAGCAGCACGGGGCGCTTGGGCGCTTTGTATGATTTTGAAAACCGCAAAGTGTTCTTCCCCGATGTGCATGCCAGCTTCAAGTTCTGCGCGCTGATGTTTGGTGGCTTTGAGCGGCGCTTTACACAAACTAAATGCGCTTTTTATCTACACAGTATCGACACACTCGATGACCCAGCCAATTTATTGATTTTGACGGCTGAGAACTTCCAAAGCGTCAACCCCAACACGGGTGCAGCGCCGATTTTCCGCAGCCGTCGCGATGCGGATATCACGCTGCAGCTGTACGCAAAGTATCCCGTACTGGTTAAGCACGGTACGGTCAGAGCTTCAACGGGTAAACAACCCGACACAAGAGTCTGGCCAGTAAAGTACGCCACGATGTTTCACATGACCAGTGATTCAAACTTGTTTTTGAAGATCAATGAGCTGAAAAAGCAAGGATTTACAACAAGTGATATGAGTTGCTGGCGAAATTCGGCAGATGCCGAAGCTGTGCCGTTGTATGTTGGCCGCATGATCCACCAATACGATCACCGTCATGCCAATGTGACAGTCAACGAAGAAAATGTGCAAAATGCCGCACTCAGCGAGAATTTGACCTCTGGTCAAAAAGCCGATGTATCTTTGACTCCAACACCGCAATACTGGGTCATGCGCAGCGCAGTTCCTGCTGCACAGCAACGCGACTGGGCGTTGAGTTTTAGAGATATTGCACGTGCTACCGATGCTCGCACCATGATTGCAGCTATTATTCCTGGCACGGCTGCTGGCAACAAGTTACCTATGTTGCTGCCTGATGGAATAGCGACTAACACTGAATACGTAGCTGTAGCACCCTTACTACTGGCTAACTTGAACTCAATGGCTTTTGACTTCGTAACACGTCAAAAAGTCCAAAGCACGAGTATCAACTTGTTCATCCTAGAACAACTCCCCGTCATCGCCCCAGCCCGCTTTGATGAACCCCTGCCCGCCGCCTTCGCCACAGCCATGCGCGCCGCCAAGCTGATGAACGGGCACCACCCGCACCCCACGGTGGCGGACTTTGTGGTGCCGCAGGTGCTGGCTTTGACCTACACCGCGCACGACATGGCCCCGTTTGCCCGCGATTTGGGCTTTGTGGACGCCAAAGGCGAGGTGTTGCCGCCCTTTGTGTGGAATGACGAAGAGCGCCGCACCCGCCTAGCCGCGCTGGATGCGCTGTTTTTCTACCTCTACAGCATCAATGCCGACGACGCTGCGTACATTTTGAACACCTTCCCCATCGTGCGCGAGCAGGATATGAAAGCGTTTGGCAGTTACCGCACGGCGAACGACATTTTGGCTAATTTACAGCTTTTAGAGGCGTAAATTGGCACCTAGCCGCTGTATTTATTGCCTAAGCTGCTATTAAATTTGTAGTATTTTAGAGTGTTAAACAACGATGGCTGTTTCCAAAGACTTTGCTGACTACTGCTGCGAACTGCTAGCCGGCGTGGGCAGCCCTGTGGCCAAGCGGATGTTTGGCGGTTGGGGGATCAGCGTGGATGTGGTGACGATTGCCATCATTGCAGATTTGACCAAGCTCGGTGGAGCCAACGAGAAGCTGTATCTCAAGGTTGATGAGGTGACGAAGACGCAGTTTGAAGCCGCTGGTGGCAAGCGGTTTGAGATGGAGTCTAAGGGTAAATCCATGGGGATGAACTACTACACCACGCCCGATGAAACCATGGAGTCCCCAGACGCCATGCTGCCGTGGGCACGGCTGGCGTTGAATACTGCACTAGATGCAAAGGCGAAGGCTAAGCCCAAGGCTGCCAAAGTTGCGGCAAAAGCAGCTTCGAAAGCAAAAGCAAAAGCAAAGCCGAAAAATACGTGATGTCGCCGAGGTGCGTCAACTTGAGCGTCTAATCGTGTAAAGTTTCCTAAAAAGGAGACCATCTTGAAATTCACACTATTTTCGGGCCGAAAAACGATACTAGCCGACGTATTTACTGCACCTTTAGCTATTATTTTAGTAGCTATTATTTTAGGAGCATCGACTCCTGCACATGCGAAGGTGACGCGCATCGTCATTGACGAAACGCTGCCTATGGCCGCAGTTGCAGGAAGTCCAGCCAACGCCATCGCCTACGAACAAGTGGCGGGGCGTGCTTTTGGCGAGCTTGACCCCACGTTACCGCTCAACGCCATCATCCAAGACATTGAGCTGGCCAAGGACGCGGATGGCAAGGTGCGTTATATGGCGTCATTCGTCATTTACAAACCTGTGGACATGGGCAAAAGCAGCGGCATGATGTGGCATGACGTGCCGAACCGTGGTCGCGTTTACCCGTTTGCACCGCAAGAAGTCGCCGCTGGCGACGTGATGCTGGCCAGCGCGTGGCAGGGCGACAACAGTGGCGCAACAACAGTGCGACCCAAAGCCAGCGTGGCTGGCATGCAATTTTTGCAGGTGCCCGTTGCACGAAATCTGAACGGTACCCCAGTGACAGGCGAAGTGCTGGGGCGCATTGTGAACCGATCTGGTGCGGCTTCGCAAGCCTTGTGGGTGCAAACCAACCCTGTGCCGTATAAACCGCAGAGTTTGGACACAACGAAGGCCAAATTAGTCTCACGCGGGGGTGAAGACCAGAACGGCGTGGTGACGGACGAAGTGGTCATCCCCGCAAGCGACTGGGCATGGGCCAAGTGCGATGCGGGCAACCCGTTCCCTGGCACGCCTGACGCGACGCAGATTTGCTTGAAAAATGGCTTCAATGGCTCGCGTTTGTACCAAGTGGTGTTTACTGCTGCTAACCCTTACGTGCTGGGTGTTGGTTTTGCCGCTTTTCGGGATGTAGGCGCGTTCTTCAAAAAAGCGGTAGCTGACGACACGGGTTTGGCAAACCCATTAGCAAAGAAGGTTACGCACAGCATCACGCGCGGGGTGTCACAATCAGGCAATTACTTGCGCGGCTGGCTGCATTTGGGTTTTAACCAAGCCGAAGACGGTAGCAAGGTGCATGACGGCATGTGGCCCATCATCGCGGGGCGACGCATTGCTTTAAATTTCCGCTGGGCGCAGCCGGATGGCGTGCTGGAGCTGTACCAAGCCGGCAGTGAAGGCCCGCAGTGGTGGGCACCGCACCCAGACCCTGTGCGCAAAATGCCAGCCGCTGGCATTTTGGACCGCTGCCATGCGAGCAACACTTGCCCCAAAGTGATAGAACATTTTGGCTCTGCCGAAGTCTGGGCGCTGAAATTGACGCCAGAATGGGTAGGCACGGATGGTTTGACAGATTTGCCGTTGCCAGAGAACGTGCGCCGCTATTACATTGCCAGCAGCAACCACAATGGTGGCGCGGGTGGATTTGACACCAGCTTGCCCGGCGTGGGCTTACCCAAAGTCGGCACAGCCTGTCCAGGTAACAACTTCGGCACCGGCATCTTGCCCGCCAACCCGGTGCCGCACACCCAAACGATCAATGCACTGCGCTTGCATTTTCGCAACTGGGTGACCACAGGCACCTTGCCGCCAGCCAGCCGTTACCCAACCTTGGCGGAGGGCATGCTGGCGCCGGCGCACAAAGCGGGCATCAACTTCCCCACCCTGCCCGGCCTGCGTGCCACAGTGCCAGAGCCGGACTTCATCATGCCGGTGCATGACTACGACTGGGGACCACAATTCAACGCACAAGACGGCTCAGGCATCGCGTCGAACGCGCCGCCACATATCAAGCAGGTGCTGAAAATGCTGGCACCCAAAGTCAATGCCGACGGCAATGAGCTAGGCGGTGTACCCGTCGTGCTATTAGACGCGCCCTTGGGCACATATTTGGGCTGGAATGTGACCGCTGGCGGTTTTCATAAAGACCAAATTTGCAACTACGCGGGTGGCATGATTCCCTTTGCGCGCACCGCAGAAGAACGCAAAGCCAACAACGATCCGCGCCTGTCGCTAGAAGAGCGCTATGGCACGCCAAGTGGTTATGTGATGGCTGTGACCAAAGCCGCCGATACGGCTGTGAAAGCTGGCTTTTTACTACCAGTGGACGCTGAAGGTTTGATCAAAGCAGCGCAAGATAGTGCGGTGTTGCGGTAGACAAATTAAAAACATCACCTATGCAGCGCCAGCGTGCCCGCTGTGGGCACCGCTAGCGTTCTGATAAATTGATTATGGTATTCGCACACATGCAAATACCAAAAAATTTTTACTTGCTGCTGTAAGGCAAAGACGAGTGGTGGACAACGATACGCAAATTGCCAAGGTCATCTTTCTTGAACTTCCAAGTTTTATCAACGATGGTAACTTTGCCATTTTTGTCTGTGAAGCTCACATTGCCCATTGATGTGGCGACGTCTCCTGCAAGGAAGATCGCAGCGTTTTCCACACTGACTTTTTTCCAACCCTTCAACGCAAAACCAGTGTCTTTGGGGTATGCAGTATTACCGCCTACAAAATAAGACAACGCGCCATCACGGGTGACGCGAAAGGTCTGCGGTACTTCCGTGAGGGTTGGTTTAAAAAGCACTGGGCCTAAGTTGTAGCCGTAGGCGCTGTCGATTACTTTTTCTGCGAGGGCTTTTGCTGCAGGCTGACCAGATTTTTCGTAAGTGTCGCTGATTGCAATCAGCGCATCACCCCAGCCCTTTTGTGCCGCCAATACTTCAGCTTCGCTGATTGAGGTATTTACAATAGGTGTTTTTGCAATCGCTGCAGTAGCCAATGCCAGAGAAGCAATAGTCAAAGAGATCTTTGTGAATTTCATTTTTTAACTCCAATTTATTTGTGTGTCAGTGCAACGTCGCACAAATAGATTTGAACTGTCTCAATTGAACAGCTCATGAAACTTGAATGAGCATCCAATGAAAAATTGATGAACCGCAGATGACAAGATGTACAGGGTGTTACGTGTTCATGCGTTGTTCATTTTTCAAGACCCGTTTAAAGCGCAAATTATGAGATGATTTAAACCATGTTTGCACGACGTCTTACTTACGCCCTTGCCGCTATCGCTGGTGCAGCTGTACTAGAGGGTATGGCCGCTATTTGGGCGCTGAATGTAGCGAATGACCACGTGCTTCGTGGTCGTGTGGCGTCTGATATTCAACTTGCTTTTGAGGAGCTGACGATATCAAAGCTTAGGCTTCGTGCTTGGTTTACGCAAGCGCAGCTAGATTCGACAACGGCTGATAGTTTGAGACAAAAATATCAGACTGATATGCGCAAGACTATGGCGACTTTAAACCTGTTGTCAGATCAAACTATTAAACTAGACAACAGCGAGGCTACACTTACTGAGTATCGGAAACGTCAGGATGCGCTTGGCGTATTAGAAGAAAGCGTATCGGTATTAGAAGCGGCTGCTGCAAAAGTGCAACCCTTACAATTAGGTGCAAATACGCAGCAAGCCTGGCTGAAAGCAGGTGAGTTATTTGATATTTCTCGGGCACGAGATTTGCGTCAACTTCTTGCAGATAGTATTGAGCGTGAGGCCTCAGCGGTAGTTCGTGAGCGCGCAGCCGCTGACAAGGCGCTAAGTTGGATGCGCAATCTTTTACTAGGGGCTGCATGCACTATCGCGCTTGCAGCATTGCTCTTGGCGGCAGGGTTCGCTAGAGCCTTGCGGCGCCCACTCAATGAATTAAACGCAGGTGCAAAGGCGCTACAGCAAGGAGATTTAGCGTATCGAATCCCTTTGGATGGCATAGATGAGTTCTCCGCAGTTGCCAGTAGCATGAACGCAATGTCAGTTGAGCTTTCTAAGCACAGAGCGGACGAAACTCAACTTAGGCAAAAACTTGAAGAGTTGGTTCAGGCGCGTACTGCCGAACTACAGGGCGCTTTAGATGCATTGCAAAGCGTTGACGCAAGACGTCGTAGACTGTTTGCAGATATCAGTCATGAGTTACGAACGCCTACGACAGCTATCCTAGGCGAGGCTGAAATTACATTAAGGGGGCTTGAAAAACCTTCGCAAGACTATCGCGCCGCATTACAACGGATTGTCTCGATATCTAAGCAGCTAGGCGCTGTCATTGATGATTTACTA
>JAYWCQ010000010.1:0-4863 GCA_043780435.1 Polaromonas sp. | reverse complement strand
TCAGGAAGGTTTACCGTACGCGTTTCCTTGCAATACCGTGCTGTGGTGGTGCGTGACGCGGGATTCATGCGGTTTCAAACGCTGGTGACGGATCATGATAGGGCGTATAAATAACGCTTGTTAGCTAAATTTGCTATATTTTTAATAGCTGCTTAGGTAATAAATACGCCGGCTAGATGCATATTTAAGGCGTAAATTTAATGATTTACGCTACGTGTGCAGCCACTGACCCCGCATGAAACTGCAACCCCAGCGCCCCCATGACTTTCAGCACAGTCGCAAATTCTGGATTACCGGTAGCAGAGAGCGTTTTATACAAGCTTTCCCGCCCCAGCCCTGTGACTTTGGCGATCTGGCTCATGCCCTTGGCTCTGGCAATATCGCCCAAAGCGGCGGCAATCAAACTAGCATCACCTTCTTCCAGCGCCGCATCAAGGTAAGCCACCATATCCTCTTCTGACTTGAGGTGTTCGGTAATATCCCACGTTTTTGTCTGAGTTTTTCCCATAGTGTTCTCCTTATAGTTCGCTAGCCAGCTTTTTAGCCATCGCAATGTCATCAGCCTGACTAGACTTGTCGCCACCAGCCAGAAGTACTACAAACTCTTGACCAACTTGTATGAAGTAAACCCGATAACCTGGGCCTTAGGTCAGCTTCAACTCCGAAACTCCTTCGCCCACAGCTTTAACCTCACCCGGATTGCCCATAGACAACCTTCTGATTCGGATGTTGATTCTGGCCTTGGCCTGTCGATCCCGTAAACGCTCAAACCAGCGCGAATAGGTTTCAGTTTCGCGGATTTCGATCATGGGTGATTGTATTTCATGGGATACAAACTGTCAATTCATCAGAGAGTTACAGAAAACCAGATGTAGAAACTCTGCAGCTCGTGCAAATGGGGTCGCATTCTGAGCTTGGATTGTAAAATGCGGGAAATATGAGGTAAATTCGCCTCTATCCGTCGTATTTATTGCCAATTATGCTATGTTATTTATAGTGATACTATGGGGCTAACGTTTGACATGAGGGGTTAGGCGTCATCAATGCATTGCGAGGCTTGGGCGCCACTTCCACAGCAAGCACCTCTTTGAGGCATAACGTAAAAGTAAGGGGCTGCGCGCTTTTGCGCAGTCCCTCTTGACTGCCGGGTTAGACCACACTTTTGCGCTGCCAAGCCCAAAACTCAACAGTCAAAGGTGATGACTCCGGGAACTTCCGGCGTACTAATAATTGAAATGCCATGTATTCACCATAATCCGAAATGCGGCTCCACGCACACTTAAACGTG
The DNA here is from genome assembly GCA_043780435.1 of Polaromonas sp. Classification (GTDB taxonomy): domain Bacteria; phylum Pseudomonadota; class Gammaproteobacteria; order Burkholderiales; family Burkholderiaceae_C; genus Aalborgiella. Next base: position 3,575 of record JAYWCQ010000010.1, on the reverse strand, counting down.
CGAAGGTCTTTGAACTCATCCTTCTCGAGAATGATGTTATCGATTGGCACATGGCAGTATGGAAAAAACTTGCCGTATCCAGGTAGGCGTGACTCCCCAAACACGTAGACGTACTTGAGCGCCATATTGATCCACTTTTGCGCCTGCCCGATGTAGAAGGCCTTGTAGCCTGCCTCGCAGTAAATGGCACACAAATCTTTGGATGTCTTTTCATGCCAAACGTCGAACAATGCTTGATTCGCATCCTTCTGTTGCATCGCCAATTCCAAAATAGCGCCGTACATGAAATCATCTCCCTTCGATCGCGCATTTGGGTATTTGCCAATACCGTGAACTGTGCGACTGAAGTCCTGATGGGCACGGCGAATCGCCAGCCGTAACTTATCGTCACCGTCACCGAAATACAGCCGAAGTACGAACTCAGCTTGATCTTCCGACGAGGGGTTGCAGTAGCGGCCTGAAAGAGTCGGTTTCATGTGGTCTAACGTGATGTAGATCGTCGGATATTCTGGGAACACAGTTTATCCGACCAAATAAACTGGAGCGACAGGTTGCAATTGGTTTCGCATAGGCCTCCAGCCCCGCTTGACACCGAGCTTTCAAAGATGAATACTGTGTTTTTATACATAATTGTGACTCTATGAACTCTGTCGCCTATCTTCCCCAGTCCAAGCGCCTGTTGGAGCAGGTAAGCGAGGTGCTACGTTACAAGCACTATAGCTTAAGCAACCAGCTTCCCCCTTTAAAAAAGGGGGATTGAGGAGGATTTCCTTCTGCTGGGACGTTAAAAATCTCCCCTAACCCCTCTTTGCAAAAGAGGGGAATAAGACATCGCTAGCTGACGAAATTGTTATAAATAAAGTAGCTGTTTAGGCAGTAAATACGCCGGCTACCGCCTTATTTCGATGAATTTCTGGGCTTTGCAGACTTAAACGTCTTAGACCCATTGTCCCGAGGCGGCAAGCCCGTGTGCTGGGTCAATATCCTTCCCGGTTTGGCCTGCACATTCAGCGCCGCAGACGTCCCCGAATCAGAAGTCGAGTTCTTTTTACGGGCGCTGGTGTAGCCGGTGCTGTTGAGCGGCTGGAAGGTGGGGATGAGGTGGTGTTTGCCGTTACCTATGAGGTCTGAGCGGCCCATGGTTTTCAGGGCTTCGCGTAACAGAGGCCAGTTGTTGGCGTCGTGGTAGCGGAGGAAGGCTTTGTGCAGGCGGCGGCGTTTGTCGCCGCGCACGATATCGACCGTTTCACTGTCGCGGGTGATCTTGCGCAGCGGGTTTTTGTTGGTGTGGTACATCGTCGTGGCGGTGGCCATGGGCGATGGGTAGAAGGTTTGCACCTGGTCGGCGCGGAAACCGTTTTTCTTCAGCCAGATGGCCAGATGCATCATGTCCTCGTCACTCGTGCCGGGGTGGGCGGCGATGAAGTAGGGGATCAGATACTGCTTTTTACCCGCCTCGGCGCTGTACTTTTCAAACAAGGTTTTGAACTTATCGTACGAGCCAATGCCGGGCTTCATCATCTTGGTGAGCGGACCTTGCTCGGTGTGCTCGGGTGCGATTTTTAGGTAGCCGCCGACGTGGTGCGTTACCAGTTCTTTGACGTACTCGGGGCTTTGAACGGCCAGGTCGTAGCGCAGGCCGGAGCTGATCAAGATCTTTTTCACGCCTTTGAGCGCGCGGGCGCGGCGGTACATGTTGATCAGCGGGGTGTGGCTGGTGTTCAAATTCGGGCAAATGCCGGGGTAGACGCAGCTTGGCTTGCGGCAGGCGGCTTCAATCTCGGGGGTTTTGCAGCCGATACGGTACATGTTTGCCGTGGGGCCGCCCAGATCAGAAATCGTGCCGGTGAAGCCTTTGACCGAGTCGCGAATCGCTTCGACTTCTTTGATGACCGAGTCTTCACTGCGGCTTTGGATGATGCGGCCTTCGTGCTCGGTGATGGAGCAAAACGTGCAGCCGCCAAAGCAGCCGCGCATGATGTTGACGCTGAAACGAATCATCTCCCACGCGGGGATTTTGGTGCTGTGGTCGTGGCTGCCATTGGTGTCGGCATAGATCGGGTGCGGGCTGCGGGCGTAGCCTAAATCGAACACCAAATCCATCTCGGCCGTGGTCAGTGGAATTGGCGGCGGGTTGATCCACACGTCTTTCGCAGTCGTTCCCTCGCCGTGGGCTTGCACCAGGGCGCGGGCGTTGCCAGGGTTGGTCTCCAGATGCAGCACGCGGTTGGCATGGGCGTAGAGCACGGCGTCAGATTTGACTTTTTCGTAAGAGGGCAGTCGGATGACGGTTTTGTCACGCGCCGTTTTGACCATGTTGTTTTTGTGCGTCAATGACGGATTAACGACGAATTTGATGGGCTTGATGTTGCCATCTAACAAGCCGATTTTCGCGTCAGGCGCAGCCGGGTCTTGCACACACGTTCCGCCCTGTTCACGCGCCACGTCGGCGCTCATCATGTACGGGTTCACCAACTGGTCAACGCGACCCACTTCGTCCACGCTGGTGGAATCAATCTCAAACCAGCCTTCAACGCTGCTGCGCTGCACAAACGCCGTGCCGCGCACGTCGGTGATCGACGTGATCGGCTCTTTGGCGGCCAAACGGTGGGCAATTTCTACAATCGCGCGTTCGGCATTGCCGTACAGCAGCAGGTCAGACTTGGCGTCCACCACCACCGAGCGGCGCACTTTGTCGCTCCAGTAATCGTAATGCGCGATGCGGCGCAGCGAGCCCTCAATGCCGCCCAGAATGATCGGCACATCGTTCCAGGCTTCGCGGCAGCGCTGGCTGTAGACAATCGCCGCGCGGTCGGGGCGCTTGCCGCCTATGTCGCCGGGGGTGTAGGCGTCGTCGCTGCGGATTTTGCGATCCGCCGTGTAGCGGTTGATCATGGAATCCATGTTGCCCGCCGTCACGCCAAAGAATAAATTGGGTTTGCCCAGCGCTTTGAAGGGCTCGGCGCTTTGCCAGTCGGGCTGCGCGATGATGCCGACGCGAAAGCCCTGGTTTTCCAGCATGCGGCCAATCAGGCCATGCCAAAGCTGGGGTGGTCGACGTAGGCGTCGCCGGTCACCAAAATGATGTCGCAGCTGTCCCAGCCTAAAGCGGTCATCTCTTGGCGGCTCATCGGTAAAAATTTGGCCGTGCCAAAGCGGGCCGCCCAGTGCTTTTTGTAACTGGCGAGCGGCTTGGCAGCGCGAGCGAAGAGGGAGACGTCAACAGGGGCGTTCATATTGGGGGTGGTTCTAACTGACTTGGGGTAACTCCCTAGTGTAAGGTTTAACGCTGTTTTCTGCTAATTTGTCTCTGAAATCCGTTGGTTGAAGGGCATTTGAAGACTTTGCAAGGTTAAGATTGAAGCATGCAGCCAGTCTCAGAAACACCCAATTCCCCAGCTTCGCGTCCCCAACCCACCTCACTACCCGATCTGTTTTGGTCCATGACCTGGCTGGCTTTGCAGGGTTTTGGTGGCGTTTTGGCGGTGGTGCAGCGGGTGTTGGTCGATGAAAAAGGCTGGTTGACCAACGAAGAATTCATCGAGGATTGGGCGGTTGCGCAAATTCTGCCCGGT
>JAYWCQ010000009.1:0-13019 GCA_043780435.1 Polaromonas sp. | reverse complement strand
CATCTGATGTTCGACAGCTTGGCCTCTGGCCTGCCGCATGTGCAGGCCGGCCGGCTCAGGGCGCTGGCGGTTACCGGCCGGGTCCGCTCGGCGCAGGCGCCCGAGCTGCCGACCTTGGCGGAGTCAGGTGTCACCGGTTTGAGCGGCTTCGAGTCGGTCGCTTGGTTCGGCCTGTTCGGCCCGGCCGGTTTGCCGCCGGCAGTGGTGAATAAACTGAGTGCCGACATCAACACCGCCGTGCAGACCAAAAACTTGCGCGAGCAACTGCTGAAATTGGGCAGCGAAGTGGCGCAGCCCGGCAGCCCGGCCCGCTTCAACGCGCTGATCGAGGCCGACAGCGAGCGCTGGAACCGACTGATTCGTGAACGCAAGATCAACCAGGAATGAGCACCACATGAGCAAGAACTTTGACTGGAACAACCGCTACCCCAGCACGCGCAGCCCTGTGTTCGCACGCAACATCGTCTCCACCTCGCATCCGCTGGCCGCGCAGGCGGGACTGCGCATCCTGGCGCAGGGCGGCAACGCGGTGGACGCCGCCATTGCCACGGCAGCCTGCATGACGCTGGTCGAGCCGTGCAGCAACGGCCTGGGCTCCGACGCGTTCTGCATCGTCTGGGACGGCCAGCAACTGCACGGCCTGAATGCTTCGGGCACCGCACCCGCCGCCTGGACGCCCGAGCATTTCTTTAAAACCTACGGGGCCGACGCCAGCGCACCGCCGAAGCGCGGTTGGGGCAGCGTGACCGTGCCCGGTGCCGTGGCCGGTTGGGTGGCGTTGAGCGACAAATTCGGCAAGCTGGCCTTTGCCGACCTGATGGCACCGGCGATCGAGATTGCCGAGCGTGGCTACGCCGTGCCGGTGATCGTGCAGAGCAAATGGGCGATGGCGGCGGCGCTGCCCGACTTGACCGCACAGCCCGGCTTTGCCCAGGCCTTCATGCCGTTCGGCCGTGCGCCCGCCGTGGGCGAGTTGTTCATGTTCCCCGACGCCGCCCGCACGCTCAAACTGATTGCCGAGTCCAAAGGTGAGTCCTTTTACCGCGGCGAGGTGGCAGCGGCCGTGGCCGAGTTTGCCCGCCAAACCGGCGGTGCCCTTACGGCGGCCGACTTTGCCGCTTATCAGCCGGAATGGGTGGAGACGATTGCGCAGGACTATGCCGGCCACCAACTGCACGAGATCCCGCCGAACGGGCAGGGCATTGCCGCCTTGATCGCGCTGGGCATCTTGAAGCACCTGGACCTGCCCGCCCACGCAGTCGACGGCGTGGCTTCGCAGCATGTTCAGATCGAGGCGATGAAGCTGGCCTTTGCCGATGTCTACGCCCATGTGGCCGATGCACAGGCGATGCGAGTCACCGCCGACGAGATGCTGGACCCCAGCTATCTGGCCGGCCGCGCCAAGTTGATCGACATGAAGCGGGCGCAAGACTTCAAGGCGGGCAACCCGGTCAAGGGCGGCACCATCTACCTGAGCACGGCGGACGAGAGCGGCATGATGGTCAGCTTCATCCAGAGCAACTACATGGGCTTTGGCTCCGGCCTGGTGGTGCCGGGCTACGGGGTGTCGCTGCAAAACCGGGGCCACGGCTTCAGCTTGCAAGCCGGTCACCCGAACCTGGTGGCACCGGGCAAGCGGCCGTTCCACACCATCATCCCGGCCTTCCTGATGAAGGACGGCCAGCCACAAATGAGCTTCGGCGTGATGGGCGGCAATATGCAGCCGCAAGGCCATATGCAAACCCTGGTACGCATGCTCGATTACGGGCAGAACCCGCAAGCCGCCTGCGACGCACCACGCTGGCGCTTCAACGAGGGTTTGTCGATCAACGTCGAAGCCCACATGCCGACCGCCACGCTGGACGGCCTGCGCGCGCTGGGCCACGACATCGGCGACATCCACGACAGCTACCAGGACTACGGTGCTGGCCAATTCATCTGGCGCCAAGGCGACCCGAGCACGCAAGGCTATGTGGCCGCCAGCGACCCGCGCCGGGACGGGGCTGCGGTGGGGTTTTGACCCAACTGTTGCTCGGAGAGAGCCCGTTCGCCCTGAGCTTGTCGACGGGTTGTCGGAGTGCTCCAGCCCGCTTAAAAAACATCCGTTGACAGTGATGAAGAGTGATGTATATCATGAGATATACCGTGCCATCAGAGGGAGTCCAGCATGCACCAAACTGCCAAAATATTTGCCACAGGCCGCAGCCAAGCGGTGCGCTTGCCGCTGGAGTTTCGGTTTGATGTGGCTGAGGTTTTTATTCGGCAAGACCCCAACACGGGTGATGTGGTGCTGTCGCGCAAGCCTACCGATTGGCAGGGCTTGCTCGATGCTGTCGCTCTCAACGCGCAAGATGATTTGCTGATTGAACGACCACAAAATCGACAACATCAAAGCAAAACCCCTGCATCTTCACGCCGCGACCCTTTTGAAGGCTGGACGGAATGACGTTACGGTACATGCTGGATACCAATATTGTTAGCCACATCATGCAGGGGCGGGACGGCGCGTTGCTCGCGCGGTTGAGCCAAGTTGCAATCGGTCAAGTGGTGATTTCCAGTGTGACTTTGGCAGAGTTGGAGTGCGGCTTGCACCGCAAAGGGCAGCCAGTTCGCTTAAAAAATGCTTTGTTCCAAGTGTTGCTGCGCATGGATGTGCTGCCGTGGGATGAAGAGGTGGCGCGGTGCTACGGCGCATTGTGTAGCCAGCTAGAAACCCAAGGCATCAACCTCAGCGATTTTGACATGATGATTGCCGCCCACGCACAAGCGGTGAAGGCCACTTTGGTCAGCCGCGACAAGGCATTTAGCCAAATAGCTGAGGGTTTGACATTAGAAGTTTGGTGAAAACAGTGTAGTCAATGCTGCTGCCATCCGCGGGTTTGAGGCCAAGCTTTCGTTAAACAGCTCACGCCGTGTGCGGATGCTCAAAAAAGAAACGCAACATCTCGACCGTGGCGTCGGGCCCCTTGGCATCGGTGTACGAGCCCTTGGCGTGACCGCCTGACCAAGCGTGCCCGGCACCGTGCACCAGCCAATGTTCGGCCAGAACCTTGCCCGTGTCGCCATGATGGGTGGCGTTTGTGTAGCGCCTGCCGTTGGCTGACACGCCCTGCGCCACCCGGGGGCTGGCGGCTGCGGTGCTGCCCAGCGCTGAGGCGATCACCTGCTCGCCGTTGCGGGGATGGACAGTGCGGTCTTGGTCGCCGTGGAAGACGATGGTGGGCACCAAGCGGTGTGGCGATTGTGGCGGTTGTGGCGGTTGTGGCGACACCTTGCCATTACGTATGTTGCCGTTGTGCCCACTGTGCCCGCTGCTCATCAGCGCCAGGGCTTCGGCCACGTTGCTGGCCGCGGCGTTGGGCAGCCCCGAGTGGACGCCGACGGCGGCAAAAATCTCCGGGTACGCATCTGCCACGATGGCGGCCATGGCGCCGCCCGCGGACAGGCCGGCGATGAAGACACGGCGCGGGTCAATGGCGTGCTCTTTCATGATGGCCTGCGTCAGACTGGCGATCAGCGCCGGTTCGCCGCTGCCCCGGCGCTGGTGGTTGTGTTTGAACCAGTTCCAGCAGCGCTGCGGGTTGGCGTCTGGCGACTGCTCGGGGTACAGCACGCAGAATCCTTGCGCGCGTGCCCGTTCATTCATGCCCGTTCCGACCGCGAAATCGTCGGGGTTTTGGGTGCAACCGTGCAGCATCACCACCAGAGGGCGTTGTTGACCCGCTGCTGCACTCAAGCCAGTTGGCACGTAGAGCTTGTAGCGACGCGTCAGCGCTGCATGGGTGTGGATGCCGCTGGTGAATGTGCCTGCACCTGCAACGGAATCAGCATCTGCAGCGGTATCGGCACTTGCAACTTCAAACACGCAGCCGTCCAGAATCATGGCCGATGGCGCTGGTTTTACGGGCATTTCTTGATCTGCGACGACGTCGTACGTGTTGGTTTTGCCGCTCAACGCGCGTTGTATGGCAGCTGTGGCTTCGGTCAATCGACCGGCTTGGGTCAGTCGGGTCGCGTGACGCATCAGGTTTTGTAGGACGTGGTTCATAAAAATTTTCTCGGGTTGGATCGGGTTGACTGTCAATCAGACTAAAGATGGCGTGTGGCCAGAGCCGCCTTCAGCGCCGGGCTGGCTTGCAGCGAGCCCAGCACGTCCAGCGAGGCAATGCTGGCCAAGGCCAGTTCGGGGGTCACATCATCGGCAAAGGTGACCAAGCCCAGCACGCGAATGTGCAGCTGCTGGTTCGCGGCTTGAACGGCTTTGAGGTCTGCCGCGTTGAAATGCTGCAACCCCAGCACCAGCATTTTGCGTGAAACCACCTGTTTCACCGCATCAGCATGGGTGCTCAACTGGTTGCGGATGGCGGTGCGAATAAAGTCGGTACGGTTGCCGTAAAAACCCTCAGCCACCAACAGATCGACCTGACCCAAGTCCACGAAACCAAGGTTGATGGTGATCTTTTCGGACTCGGCGACTTTGGGTTTGCTGATAACAGTTAGTTTGTCATTTTTCATTTTGCCATCTTAGCACCATCCATACGGATGGTAAAGAGATGGTTTTAAAGAATTGATAGCTTTTTTCTAAAAACCCAGCCCCGCCAAAGCGCCAAGAAACGAATCAAAACACAAACACAAAGAGAAGAATGATGATTAAGAGTGTGCCGATACCGATGTACATACAAACCTCCTGAGCATCGCTCACCCTCAACGAGGATGGTTAAGCAGACGCGAGTAGATTCATTTGATGACATCAACATGCAGCTGTCGGTGCGATGACATACAGACCATTCAACGCAATGCACCTATCTTTGTCCATGAGCGCCAACCCATCCGGTATGACGCTTTTCAGTCATTTGTAACCCTAACTATTGAATGGAATTTATATGAACTACATAGAACGTGACACTTATGGCATGTACAAGGTCGATGCCAACGGCGACCCTGATGACAAACAGGGGCCTGGCCCTGAGCTGATGGGCGCTGACACGCTCAACGGTAATGACGTTTACAACCCAGAAGGTGAAGATCTGGGTGATATCAAAGAAATCATGCTGGATATGCGCACCGGCAAAGTGAGCTATGCGGTGTTGTCTTTTGGGGGCTTCCTGGGCATGGGCGATAAGCTTTTTGCGGTGCCGTGGAGTGCTTTGATCCTTGATACGGTGAACAAGCGCTTCACACTGAACGTGGAAAAAGACCGCCTGGAGAGTGCTCCGGGGTTCGACCAGGATAAGTGGCCGAATATGGCAGATACAGCTTGGTCGGAGAGCATCCATGCCTACTACGGAACGAAACTCTAAACCGAAGACATAGACGCGTAGAATATTACAATAAATACGCTTTAGCCAGCGTATTTATTCTCTAAGCTGCTATTATTTTTGAGTCAAAATGAATTCCCCGTGTCTAAACAAAAAACTACTTCAAAGTTCAAGTCCTTTATTGTTTGTGGGCACAGGTTTTTCGGCAGCGTGCTACCGCTTCAAGCGCTCAAACACCCAATGCGCTGCCGCCAGCAGCTGCTGGTCTTGTCCGAAGCGGCCCACCAGTTGCAGGCCAACAGGTAGGCCTTTTTGACCGGTGGTGAATGGCAGATGAACGCTGGGTAAGCCCAAAATCGACCAGCTGCGGCAAAACAGCGGGTCGCCAGTCGCCGTGCCTTCAGGGGCGATGCCGGTGGTGCTGGGGCAGAGCAGCACGTCATGGCGTGTGAACAGGGCGTCGATGCGCTGCCGCCAACTCGCCACGGTGCTCAATTGCGCGGCGTGCTGCTCACCGGTGATGGCCATGCCGTCGTCCAACAGGCTGTTCAGGGGGGCGCTCAAACGCTCGCGGTGGTGCACGCGCTCGTGGCTCAGGGCGCGAGCCATTTCGAAGGTCATCACGTCTTTTTGCAGCTGGATCAGCTCGGCAAAATGGGTCGGCGTGACCACGTCTTTGCAGTCAGGTGCTTGGGCGTACAAGACGCGGATGGCTTGCGCCCAGGCCTGCTGCACATCCGCATCGGCCTGCAGCCAAGCGGGGGTTTGAAAAAAGCCGATGCGTGGCGCATCTGCGGCACTGGGCTCGCGCCAGCCAGTCAAACGCACGTCGCCGGTGAGCACCGCGCCCAGCAGCGCAACATCGCGTACGCTGCGGCCAAAGCCGCCGACCACGTCCATGCTGGGTGACAGGCTTTTCACCCCGCCACTGGCCACCCGCCCCAAGCTGGGCTTGAAGCCCACCACACCGCAATAGGCGGCTGGGCGGATGATGGAGCCCGCGGTTTGCGTGCCCAAGGCGAGGGGCAGCATGTGGTCAGCCACCGCCGCCGCTGAGCCGCTGGAGGAGCCGCCCGGCGTGTGAGCCGTGTGGTGCGGGTTGCGCGTAGGGCCGGGGGTGAAATAGGCGAACTCGGTGCTGACGGTTTTACCCAGCACCAGCGCGCCAGCTTCGCGGCACAGCGCAACCGGTGCGGCGTCGGCCTGGGGGCGGAAACCGGCATAAATGGCCGAGCCGTAGCTGGTGGCGAAGTCCGCAGTGTCGAGCAAATCCTTTACGCCTAGCGGCAAGCCATGCAGCAGGCCGCGAACCGGGCCCGCGTCCAGCGCACGGGCTTGGGCCAGTGTGGCGTCGGGGTCAAGCGCGGTGAAAGCGTGGATGCTGTCCTCGCGCTCGGCAATGCGGTCCAGGCAGGCGCGCACCACGTCTTGGGCTGTGAGTTCGCGCCGGGTCAACAGGGCGCAGAGTTGCCAAGCGTCCATCGCCAGTAGCTGGGACGTATTCATGGCTGATCTACTCAAACCCGCCAGAGCGCCGCAGCTCTGCCGCCTCGGGGCTGGTGAGCAGTTTGATCAACGCAGCAGCAGCCTGCGGTTGCGCGACTTTGGTGCATACGGCGGCGGTGTAAACGGTGGCCAGTTCAAACGCTTTGGGCAGCACGTCGACCAGTTGCACACCGCTGGTGTAGAGGATTTCTGTGACTTGGGTGCAGCCGACCAGACCGACTTCGTTGGATGCCGCCATTTCGCCCATGGCGGTTGCGCCGTTGGGGAAGACGCGTAGGCGGGGGGCTAGTTCTTTGTCGATGCCCAGCTCTTGCAGCACCTTCATGAAGTGGATGCCAGCGGTGGCTTTGGCGGGGTCAGGGAAATAAATACCTTTTGCGGCTAGCAAAGTGGCTTTCAAGGCGGTGGGGGTGTCGACTTTGGGCTGGGGCTCGCCGGTTTTCACGGCGACGCCGGTTTTGACCAAGCCTAAGGCATGGGAGCTACCAGCAACAACGTCGCCACTTGCGGTGAGTTGGTCTATCAACGCCTGCGTCAAGATCAGCACATCGCAGGGCGCGCCGGTGAGGAGTTTGTCTTTCATCAAGCCGACTGCGCCGTACGTGCCGTTGACGGTGCAATTGGTTTGTGCCAGAAATTGGGCTTCCAGCTGGCCTACCAAGCCTTTTGCTGCGCCGCCGCTGAGAATGTGTAGTTGATTCATTGATTTTTATTCTGCTTTGATGCCGGCTGATTTGATCACTTTCGCCCATTTGGCGATGTCGTCACGGGCGTATTTTTCGAAGACTTCAGGTGACATCACCATCGGCACCGCGCCTTGCTTGGCCCAGGTTTGTTTGACGTCGGCTTGAGAGGAGATTTTGGACACCGCCTCGTTCAGCTTGTCCACCACGGCTTTGGGTGTGCCTTTGGGGGCCATCATGCCCAGCCAAATCGTGGCTTCGTAGCCTGGCACGCCAGATTCGCTCAGGGTTGGCACATCGGGCAGCACGTCCGAGCGCGTTTTGCCAGTGGTGGCGATGGCTTTGACTTTGCCGGCGCGCACTTGCTCAACCATGGTGGTGACGGCGTCAAACATCATGTCGACTTGACCGCCGATCACATCGGTGCGCGCGCCTGAGCTTCCTTTGTAGGGGATGTGCACCAGGTAGGTGCCCGACATGCTTTTGAACAACTCGCCTGCCATGTGGTATGGCGTGCCCGGGCCGGACGAGGCGTAGTTGAGTTTGCCCGGCTTGTCTAACGCCAACTTGAGCAAGTCTTTGGTGTTTGACGCGGCCAATGCTGGGTTGGCAACCAACACCAAGTCCGAATAATTGATAGGTGCAATCGGCACAAAATCACGCAGCAACTGGTAGGGCTTGGTGGTGATCAAAGTTTCATTTACCGTTTGGGTGTTTGACATCAACAACAAGGTGTAGCCATCGGGCGCGGACTTGGCTACAGCGTCGGTGCCAATGATCGCACCCGCGCCGGGGCGGTTTTCGACCACGAAGGATTGGCCCAAGCTGTCTTGCAAGCGCTGCGCCATGAAGCGGGCGTAGTTGTCCGCTGGGCCGCCGGCGGCAAAAGGGACGATGATTTTGACGGTTTTGCTGGGGTAGCTTTGCGCCATGACGGGCGTAGCAAACATCACACCAAGCATGCTCACGGACAAGAGCGTTGTTTTTACAAAATTGAATGTCATCGTCGTTCCTTTTTTAAACCCGTTTGTTTAATTTCTCAAGTTATTCAAGTTTCCCGATGCGCTTCACCACATCAACCATGCGTTTGGCATCGGCCTGCACATACTTTTCAAACTCTGGCGCATCTTGGTAAACAATCGGGCTGCCCGCGTTTTTAATGACGTCGATCACTTTCGGGTCGAGCGCGGCTGCTTTGGCGGCGGCGCGCAGGCGCTGGGCGATGGGTTCTGGCGTGGCGCTGGGGATGAACAAACCCGACCACTGGGCGTATTCCACATTCAAGCCGCTGTCTTTGATGCTGGGCACGTCGGGCATGGACGCTAACTTCTCATTTCCCCAATGCGCCAGCACGCGCAGCTTGCCCGCTTTGATGTGCTGCAACACGGTGGCCGGGCCAGATGAGACGGCATCAATCTGCCCACCCAACAAGGCGACGACGGCTGGGCCCGCGCCCGTGAACGGCACATGCGTCATTTTCACACCCGCCACTTGCGAGAGGATTTCCATCGGCACATGCATGGTGCCGTAGTTGCCAGAGGAGCCGAAGTTGATGGCGCTGGGGCGCTTTTTGGCATCTTCCACAAACTCTTTCAGCGTTTTCCAAGGGGCATCGGCGCGCACAGCGAGCACCGTGGGGTCTGCGGTGTAGCGGGCAATGGGGCGCAAGTCAGCCAAGGCAAACATGGGCGCACGGCCTAAGACAATATCTGCCTCAGGAAGAATGGTGAGCGACGACAAGGCCAACACCACGGTGTGACCATCTGGTTTTGCTTTAGCGACGTAGCTCATGCCAATACCACCGCCGGCACCGGCTTTGTTTTCAATCACCACCGGCTGCCCCAGTTCGCGCGACATGGCTTCGGCTACCGGACGCGCCACCAAGTCGGCCAAGCCACCGGGCGGAAACGGCACGACCATGGTGATGCTGCGGGTGGGCCAAGCACCTTGCGCCATGGCCAAGCTGGCAGCCGTTAACAAGAGGCAGGCGATAAGGGTGGCGAGACGGTTTTTGCGATTCATGGAGTGACCTTTAAGCGACTAGAGATGGCTAGAAAATATATAGTAAGCATGCTACCATGATGCTTTCGCGTGCACAGTGGGTAAATCCCTTAGATTTTCAACCTTTAACAGCAAATAACTCCTATGAAATTAGTCACCTACCGCAAAAATGGCCATATCGGCGTTGGCATTGTCTCTGCCGACCTGCAAACCGTCGCTCCATTTAACTTACCGCTTGAGCAGCGTGAGCTGGGTGTCTTGCCCATCATCGAAGCCTTGGCGGCTGGCACTGGCTTGCCAAAAACCTTGACGGCTATCGCGTTGAGCGAGGTGCAAATCATCGCGCCGCTGCCCAAACCACGTCGCAATATTTTTTGCGTTGGTAAAAATTACTTTGCGCACGCCAAAGAGTTTGCCGGCAGCGGCTTTGACAGCAGTGCAGCAGCGGGCGACATTCCGAAAGTGCCCATTTACTTCTCAAAAGTGCCAGAATCGGTGATTGGGCCGGATGCGGCGATTGAGATCCCAGTCGGCGTGTCTGAAGCGATTGACTACGAAGTCGAGCTTGCCGTCATCATCGGCATCGGTGGCAAGGGCATTTCTGCTGCAGACGCGATGAAGCATGTGTGGGGCTACACCATTATCAATGACGTGACGGCGCGCGACTGGCAAAGCCGCCACTCGCAATGGCTGCTTGGCAAGTCTTTTGACACCTTTTGCCCGATGGGGCCGTGGCTGGTCAGTGCCGACGAGTTGGACGGCAGCAACACCAACGTGCGCTGCCTGGTGAATGGCGAATTGCGCCAAAACGCCAACACCAGCGACTTGATTTTCAACATTCCGACGCTGATTGAAACCCTGTCCGCCGGTATCACCCTGTACCCCGGCGACATCATCGCCACCGGTACGCCGGTGGGTGTGGGCATTGGTTTCAAACCGCCTAAATACCTGGTCGCTGGCGACGTGGTGCGGGTGGAGATTGACGGGATCGGGGCGATCAGCAACCCGGTTCGTTAACTTTATTTACTATGATATTTATAGCATTTTAAGCATTAAATACGCCGGCTATAGCCATTTTTAACCTAAAAATTGCCACTTCAAACCAGCAGCGGCTCTTCCTGCATCGCCTCAATCTGCTCTTCCAGCGTGAGGATTTGCGATTTCCAATAGTCGCTCGTGCCAAACCACGGGAAGTTGATGGGAAAGGTAGGGTCTTGCCAGCGGCGGGCTAGCCAGGCGCTGTAGTGGATGAGGCGCAGGGTGCGCAGCGGCTCGATGAGCGCCAGTTCGCGGCGGTCGAAGGGGCGGAATTGCTCGTAGCCGTCGATCAAAGCGCTCAACTGGGTGGTGCGCTGGCGGTGGTCGCCACTGAGCAGCATCCACAAATCTTGCACGGCGGGGCCGCTGCGGGCGTCGTCCAGGTCAACAAAATGCGGGCCGCCGTGGGGGGCGTCGGTCGGCGTCCACAAGATGTTGCCGGGGTGGCAGTCGCCGTGCAGGCGGATGGTGGCTATGTTTGAGCCACCTTGACCGTTGCTATCATTTTTATCATTTTTTCGTTGCTCATTTTTGACTCTAGCTGGCGTAAAATATTCCTGAACAGCTATTAAATCAATAGCATTTTTACACACTTTTTGCCACCCAGCTTGCACATCCAAAGGCACCATGTCGTGACTGAGCAGCCAGTCCATAGATTCAACGCCAAAACTTTGCACGTCTAAAGCGGGTCTGTGTACGAACGGCTTGGCTGCGCCCACGGTGTGGATGCGGGCGAGGAAGCGACCTACCCATTCCAGCACCTCAAAATCGTCCAGCTCAGGGTGACGTCCACCACGCTGCGGGCTGACGCTGAAGGCGAAGCCGGCGTGGTGGTGCAGATGGTCACCCTGCAGCACCAAGGGGCCGACGACGGGGATTTCGGCCGACATCAGCTCAAAACTGAAGCTGTGTTCTTCCCGGATTTGCGCTTCCGTCCAGCGTTTGGGGCGGTAGAACTTGACGACGACCGAACTGGGCGCGTCGGCATCGCGGGCTAAGCCATGCTCTAAATGCACCTGATAAACGCGGTTTTCGTAGGAGCTGAGCGCGGTCAAGCGGCCATCGCCGTACAAACCAACACTGGCAAGGGCATCCAGCACCACATCGGGTGTCAATGTCTCGAAAACATGTGTATGGGTATTGGCAGCAAGGTTCATAATGCTTTGATTGTCTCTCTTATTGAAACTTATGACATTAAATTCACCCCTTTCTTCAATGCCAGTTTCTATGCTTCCCGCGCCAGCTTTGCAACATGTCTTAGATTTAACCGTTTACGTCGCTGCGCCAGTTGAGGCTGGCAACGTGGTGGGGCTGAACAGCCGGGGCAAACGCCGCATCATCCCCATCACGGGCGGAGCTGTGACGGGACATGTCAACGGCAAAATTTTGCCCGGCGGTGCAGATTTTCAAATCGTGGTGTCAGACACAACGGCGGATTTGGACGCCCGCTACATGATTGAACTCGACAATGGCGAACACATTTTTGTGCAAAACCGTGCGCTTCGGCGCGGCTCAACGGCTGACATTGCCAAGCTGGGGCGTGGTGAACCGGTCGCGCCAGAGACGATTTACTTTCGCTGCGTTCCGACATTTGAAGTCTCTTCACCTGCGCTGGAATGGTTGACGCAAAGCATTTTTGTGGGCACGGGGGCACGCTTTCCTGACCATGTGCAACTCAGCATTTACCGCTTGGCATAAGACAAATTCGACCGACTGGTCGGAAGTATTGGGGTAAATCCTATTTTGATTTGTGGCTATTTATCGTACATTCAGTCGCATCTGTTTAATCTATGAAAGTTAACCCATGAAGTTGAAATCACTTGTTTTGGCAATCTTTGGCTTGGCGGCAGGCGCGGTGTCTGCGCAAACCGTGTTGACCGTCTCCACCTGGCTGCCGCCCACCCATACCGCCAGCAAGGCACAAAAAGAATGGTGCGACTTGCTGGAGAAAAACACCACCGGCAAAATGAAGTGCAACATCTTGCCGCGTGGCGTGTCACCCGCTCCTGGTACGTATGATGCGGTGAAAAATGGTTTGGCGGATATTTCTTACACCGTCCATGGCTACACACCAGGCCGTTTCGTATTGACGCAAATGGGCGAATTCCCGTTTTTGGGCAATTCAGCCGAATCGATTTCAGTGGCTTTCAGCAAAGTAACCTCTAAATACCCGCAATTTGAAGCTGAAAATGCAGGCGTGAAGGTGCTAGCGCTGTTCACGCACGGCCCGGGCATCGTTTTCAACACCAAGCGTGCCATTGCCAAAGTTGACGATTTGAACGGCCTGAAATTCCGTATTGGCGGCGGCATGGTAAATGAAATCTCCAAAACTTTGAACATGAATGTGACTTTGAAACCAGCACCGGATTCGTACGAATTACTCTCTGGTGGAGTGATGGATGGCACGCTGTTCCCCGCAGAGTCCACCGAATCCTTCAAAATCGACAAAATCATCAAACACGCCACCACTTTCCCGGGCGGTTTGTACAACACCAGTTTTGTGTTTGCGATGAACCAAGGCAAGTACGACAAA
>JAYWCQ010000008.1:0-6520 GCA_043780435.1 Polaromonas sp. | reverse complement strand
CAGCGCCACGTAGATGAAGCTGCTGCTGACCATGACCAAGAAGTAGGGCAAGTAGTCTTGCAGCTGGTTGACCAGCCAGTAACCGGCCAGGCCGCCAATAGCGGTGACGGCGCCGGCGAGCGAGACTTTGACCAAGGCGATGCGTTTGTTGCTGCTGCTGTGGTTGAGCACCACCAGATCGCCCATGTGGTGCGGAATTTCATGCGCCAGCACGGCCAGTGCGGCGACCCAGCCCAGACGCTGGTCGGCCATGAAAGCGGAGGCGATGAGCACACCGTCGCCAAAGCAGTGCACGCTGTCGCCTGTCAGCAGCGCCCAACTGCCGGGCTGCGGGATGTGGCTATGGCCGTGGTGCTGGTCATGCCTATGCGCGGCATGGTCGGTGCAATCGACCGCGTTGTGCGAAATCAGGGGGGAAAAAGGCAAGGTCGCAGGCTCTGGGGTTTGGTGGTGCTCATGGCCGTGGTGCCACAGCTCGGCTTTGTCGAGCAAAAAGAAAAAAATCAGCCCCGCCAGCAAGATGACAAATAGCTCTTTAGCACCCGCTTGACCCTCAAACGCCTCTGGCAACAAGTGCATGAAGGCGGTGGCCAACAGCGCGCCTGCTGCCAGGCTGAGCATGTGCTGGGTGTAGCGCGCAAATACGCCAAAACTCAGGGCTGCCGCCACCCAAACGCTGCCAATACCGGCAGCCAAGGTGGCCAAGAGGATGTAGAAAAGGGTCATGACGTCAGCGGAGAATGAAAATCGAGTTGGAAAAGTTTAATCAGATGAGATCAGATGAGTTTAACCAGCTCGCTGGCGGTCAACGTGTTGGCCGTGGACCAAGTGTCAGCCGCTAGGCCATGGCGGTGTGTGGCCGTGCACGCGGATTGAAAAGCGTCTTGCGAAGCCGCCAGATACGCACCCACCATGCCTGCCAGCACATCCCCCGTGCCCGCCGTCGCGAGTTTGGCATTGCCGTTGGCGTTGATGTAGGGCGTCAAACCGGGTGCGGCGATGACACTGCCCGCCCCTTTGAGGATGACAACGCAGCCAAAGCGATCAGCCAGCGTCTGCGCCGCGGCCAAGCGGTCAGCTTGCACTTGCGCGGTTGAAAACCCCAGCAAACGAGCCGCTTCTAGGGGGTGCGGGGTCAAAATGGTCGGTAACCCCGCAGATGTCTGACGTTGTGAGCGGGCGAGCAGCAGCGTTTGCAGCGAGGTGTCTACAGCAATAGCGTTCAAAGCATCTGCATCCAACACCAAGCGGGGTGCTTGCGACAGCACCTGCGGCAGCACATGGCGCACCGCGTCGCCGCCCCCGCATCCGCAAACCACCGTTTGCTCGCGCACAGGCAGGGTTTCAAGCTGGCGAAACATCAGCTCAGGTTGCAGGGGGTCAACCGCCATGCGTTGGCCTACATGGGCAATATCTGCGTCAGCATCCAGCAAAGCCACAAAAACCCGCCCCGCCCCCGCATGCAAAGCGGCTCGTCCCGCCAGCAGGGCTGCGCCCGTCATGCCCACAGCGCCGCCCACCACGGCCACATCGCCAAAGCTGCCTTTGTGGCTGGCGTGCAGGCGTGCCGGCAAGCTGGCGCGGTCTGCGCCCAAGAGCCACGCGGTGGGAGCTTCAGATTGGCAGATGTCGGCCTCAACGCCTAAAGCGTTGATTTCGGCACTAACGCCTAAAGCGTTGATTTCGGCATTAACGCCTAAATCATCGAACCAAACCTCGCCTGCCGCGTCTTTACCGTGGGCGGTGAACAAGCCGGGCTTCAAAGTCAGCAAGGAAAGGCAAAAAACAGGTGCATTTAGGCCTCTAGCCGGCGTATTTATTGCCTTAGATGCCATCTTATTAATAGCAATTTCAGATGTGGCGTCATTGCCAGTATCCGCATCCAAGCCACTGGGTACATCAACACAGAGTATGGCCGGCGCGGTTTGCCGCATGTGGCGCAGCCAATCTGCCAGCACGCCGGTGACGGGCTTGCTTTGCCCAATGCCTAACAGGGCATCGATGGCGAAATCGTACTCAGCCGGTGGCTCAGAAGCGAAGGTGACGCCAGCTTGCCGAGCTCGGTGCAACGACAGCAGGGCATCGGCAGGACAGCGGGCTTCGTCGCCCAGCCACGTCACCACAGGGTTGCGCCCCCACAGTTTCAAGTGCATCGCAGCTTCCAAACCGTCGCCGCCATTGTTGCCAGGGCCGCAAGCCAGCCAGAGGGTCTGCGCGTGCGGGGCGATGGCGCAGGTTAGCCGCGCCACGGCCAAACCGGCGCGTTGCATCAAAGTGTGCGGGGCAAGTTGCGCGGCTGCGGCTTGCTCGATACGGCGGGTGGTGGCTAGGCTGTGCAGCGGGTAGCTGGTCTGGTGGTTGAGGCGAATGAGCGACATGGGTTTACCCATCAACTGCTTAAGCCGGAAATTCTGGGTTGGATGTCAAGGTTGACAGCGGCAGCTCGCTGACTTCTTTCAACAAATTCGCCAACTGCAGCCCTGCCGCATGGATCAGTGCCTGGCCTTTGGCGGCGGTGGCGGCGGCTGCATTACCAGCCGCGCCCATTGCGTTGTAATCCTGCATCTGCCAGCCCAGCTTGGCGCTGCTGCCGTTGCCTAAAACGGGATATTGTGCAGCGCGGTCTTGTGAGGTGCTGTGAAAGTTTTGCGCCTGTGCCATATCCACGTACTTTTCGCGCAAAGCCAGCATCATCGAGGTTTCAATGTCACCGGCGTGGATGCCAAAGCGGTGCTCGTGCGCGGGGAACAAGCCCATCACCGCATCACCCAAAGGCAGGTTGTACCAGTTGGCGGAGTAGACGATCAAATCGTGCTCAGTGCGCAAATCACGCGCCACGATGTCCATGATGCTGGCTTGGCCGCCGTGGCTGTTCAGCAACACCAGCTTTTTGATGCCACTGCGCGCCACACTGTGGCCAATGTCCATCCACAGGCTGATGATCGTTTGGGCAGACAAGGTCAGCGTGCCCGGAAAGCGAATGTGCTCGTTGCTTTTGCCGATCTGCTGTGTGGGCAGAAACAGAACGGGCAAATCAGCAGGTAAATGCGGCAAGGCAGCGTTGACGACGCCATCAACCAAGGTTGCATCCACGCTCACCGGCAAATGCGGGCCATGCTGCTCGGTAGCGGCAACAGGCAGCACCGCAACGACCTGTGCGATATCTTGGCTTGCGGCCAATTGGGCAAAATGGCGCGTGGTTAAATCTGACCAAAAATGGGAGGGAAGCTGCATCAAAGCATCTTATCAAACAAAATAGCGTCAGCAAAGCCGCGCTTGAATGCGCTAAAGTTAGGTTTGTTCAGGCCAATTTATCCTTATGAAAAGAGATTGCATATGAAGTTAAAAGACAAAATCGCCATCGTCACAGGCGCCGCCAGCGGCATTGGCAAAGAAATCGCGCTGACCTACGCCAAGGAAGGCGCGAAGGTGGCGATTGCCGATTTAAACCAAGACGCCGCCGAAGCAGCCGCTAGCGAAATGCGCGCGCTGGGCCTGCAAGCCATGGGCGTGGCGATGGACGTGACGGATGAGGCGCAGGTCAACGCCGGGGTTGCATCCGTCGTAGCGGCTTGGGGCACAGTAGATATTTTGGTCAGCAACGCGGGCATCCAGATCGTCCACCCTGTAGAAGAATTCAGCCTGGCCGAGTGGCGCAAGATGCTGGCCATCCACCTGGACGGCGCGTTTTTAACCACCAAAGCCTGCCTGCCGCACATGTACGCCGGCAAGCGCGGCGGCAGCGTGATCTACATGGGCTCGGTGCATTCGCATGTGGCGTCGATGCTGAAAGCGCCCTACGTCACCGCCAAACACGGCTTGATGGGTTTGTCCAAAGTCGTCGCCAAAGAAGGCGCGGCGCATGGCGTGCGTTCCAACGTGATCTGCCCCGGCTTTGTCCGCACCCCGCTGGTGGACAAGCAGATCCCCGAGCAAGCTGCCAAATTTGGTATCACCGAGCAAGAAGTCATCAAAAACATCATGCTGAAAGACACGGTAGACGGCGAGTTCACCACCGTGCAAGACGTGGCCGAGGTGGCGCTGATGTTTGCGGCGTTTCCGAGCAACGCGTTGACGGGGCAGTCACTGATTGTGAGTCATGGGTGGACCATGCAGTAGTTATTGATGTAAAATGCTACGGCAGACAAGCGCAGGAATGTAGAGGTCATTGGCAACAATGGCAGCCCGAATGGGTGGGAAACTCGAACCTGGGGTCTGCATTTTTTTCACCCCTACTATCCGGTCAACGCATAAATACAGCCACATGCGGGCAGTCAGCCTGCAATAGCTCGGCTGATTTTGGCCAAAACTTGAGTCCATAGCCAAGTGCTCCCGTTTTGTCATGCTTGTAGACCGTGGGTTTCAGCAGCTCAAAATAACGACTCTCGACTTCACCGTACTGGCTTAAGTTAAGCGCAAAGTAAAGACTGGATGCCACGGCATCCGCCATTTGCAAGCCCGCCAATTGATCATGATTGACTGCCTGGACTTTAGAGGGGTCAATGACAGACCAATCCACTCGAATATCGGACGTTGGATTTGATTTAAGGTGCTGCAAGTAACCACGTAAATTGTCATATGACATAGCACTGCGATTTGAAAAAATCATTTCGCATGTGCCATCACCCTCGTTGGTTTTTTTGGCATCTCTGCACAACCAAGAAACACGCTCCAAAAGCAATCGTGTTGCATATCGATAAAGGCGATGCGCTTCGTTTTGGAAAACCTCGGGCTCTGTGATTGCAGGCTTGTAAATCAGCACACTCACCGTACGGATAGGAGCACCCGCCACAGCACGCACATACGGTACGCGCTGTTCATGGCGTAAATCTCGAAAGTGCAAGGCATATTTAGGCGGCTTGCCCAATAGCTCACGCACAGCGCGCAGCGTTTTCACCGCCTCCAAGTCTTTTGATTTACGAAACACCACGGCAGAAAGCACCAACCAGCGGCTACTACCTGACTCTAGCGGGCGAAAAACAAACCCCTCGTCACCCGATTCGTCGATATAGGCGGTAAAACTGGCAGTCATGGCGTGTCTAAGGTGGTTTTAATACTTGAATTTACCATTAATCATCGTCTTTAAAAATCATAAATCTCCGCTAATATCGACGCACTCATGAACTTCACAGACTTCCAAGCCAAATGGGGCGCAGGCGGCACGGCTGCTGGCCTGAACGAACGCCAGGGTGCGCAGCCGCATTTCATGGATTTGTGCGCTTTGTTGGGCGTGCCGACACCGGGCAGCAGCCGGCAAGATGGCCAGAGTGACTACATTTTTGAGCAAGACACCCTCTTGCTGGGCGAGGCGCGGGGCTATGCCGATGTGTTCAAACGCGGCTGCTTTGCTTGGGAAAACAAAGCGCCGGGCAAAGATTTAGACAAAGCGCTGAAGCAGCTGTTGGGCTACAGCTTGGCGCTCTCCAACCCGCCGCTGCTGGTCGTGTGCGACCGCGCCACGATTCGCATCCACACCCAGTTCACCGGCCACCCCAGCGTGGTTCACACGGTTCAACTTGACGAGCTGGCGCAGCCTGAAAAGCGCGCTTTGCTCAAAAAGCTGTGGGACAACCCGGAGTGGTTCAGACCCAAAATCACCACCCGCGACATCACCATGGCAGCGGCTAAAAGCTTTGCCACGCTGGCTGAGCAGCTGCGCAGCCGTGGCAAAACGACCAGTTCGCAAGGGGCAACCAGCGGCGGCGCTGACCCCGAAGTGGTCGCCCACTTCCTGACCCAGTGCCTATTTTGCTTCTTTGCGGAAGATGTGGAACTGCTGCCCAGGCGCATGTTTGAGGGGCTGGTGAACAACCGCAACTTAACGTCTGACAAACTGGCGCTGGGGCTGAACAACCTGTTTGTCGCCATGCGGGATGGCGGGCTGTATGGCAATGACGCGATTCCGTGGTTTAACGGCGGTTTGTTCAAAAAAATTGACGTGCCCGCGCTGACCGTCATGGACGTCACCGAGCTGCGCAACGCCGCTGCGCTGAACTGGACCGCCATTGACGTCTCCATCTTCGGCACCCTGTTTGAGCGGGGTTTAGACCCCAAAAAACGCAGCCAGCTGGGCGCGCACTACACCGACCCGGCGACGATAGCGCGCATCATCGACCCCGTGATTCGCCGCCCCTTACTACAAAAATGGGAGCAGTCTAGGAAAGAAATACGCCGACTATCGGAACTTTCCAAGACTAAAAACGATAAAAACCACAAACTGGCCAAGGCTGAGTTTGTACGCTGGCTGGAAGACCTGCGGGCTTACCGCATTCTTGACCCCGCTTGCGGCAGTGGCAACTTTTTATTCCTAGCGCTGAAGGTGCTGAAAGACATTGAGCACGCCAGCCACCTGGAAGCCGCCAAACTGGGCTTGGACCGCGAGGCCGATTTGGTCACCGGCCCACACAACATGCTGGGCCTAGAGCTGAACGAATACGCCGCCGAGCTGGCGCGGGTGACCGTCTGGATTGGCGAGCTGCAGTGGCGGCTGACCCACGGCTACGAGTTCAAAACCAACCCC
>JAYWCQ010000007.1:0-7299 GCA_043780435.1 Polaromonas sp. | reverse complement strand
CTGCTTGGTGATCACTGAAGCAGTCGCCACGTTGTTCATGACCGGAATTTTGGCTTCTTGGTAAAAACGCTGTGAAGCCAAAGCCACGCCAGAGTTGATGTAGCCCACGGTTGCCACAACTTTTTCTTTGTTGATCAACTCTTGGGCGATTTGCACGCCGCGTTCGTTTTTAGCTTCGTCGTCACGTTCAATCATCTCGATTTGGCGACCCATGACCCCGCCTTTAGCGTTGATTTCGGTTACGGCCAGTTTGGCGCCATCGCGCATGGACACGCCCATTGGGCTAGAGCCACCAGTCAATGGGCCTTGCAAGCCAATTTTGATGCTGTCAGCTGCAAAGCTCAGGGTTGCAACAGCGAAAGTGATGGCGGTGAGGGTAATATTGCGTACTAATTTCATGTGAGTTCTCCCGAATGATTTGTGAATTGCTGCAACGGCATGGTGCAACATGCAAAATGATTATAGGTATCGACCTAGTAATTCAAATAAGTGTAAACCATAATAGGTAAGCATACGAACTCTAAAAACCCGCAAAAATAAGTAATAACCCTCGGGTTGTCAGTTGAGGTAAGTCAATTTTCTTAAATTTAAAACAACCTAAGTTCAACTAAGGCTGAACAGGGCTTTTATACGTGCAGCTTTTTAGCAGACAACAAGCCCACCAGCAACGCCGCAACAAAGACCAGCGCATCAACCCCGCCAGAAATGACCGAAGCCATCGCTGGACCTGGGCAATAACCTGCCAAACCCCAGCCTATGCCAAACATGGCAGCGCCAGCAACGAGCTTGAAGTCAACATCTTTGCGGTTTGGGAGTTCAAATTTCTCTGAGACCCAGGGTTTGCGTCCTTTTGTTGGCGTAATGGCAAAGGCAACGAGGGTGATCATCAGCGCGCCACCCATCACAAAAGCCAAGCTGGCATCCCATGCGCCAAAACGTTCTGGCGCGACAATGCCGCCAAAGTTCAGGAAACCTATTACTTTGTCCGTTTGCGTCATGCCCGAAACCACCAAACCCGCGGCGAACAATGCGCCTGCTGCTAATCCGAATGCAATTTTTTTAATCATTTGTAAATCCTGAATTATTTTTATATGTCAATCAGCTGAGAAGTTAAGCGCCAAACAGCTTAACTAGCGTGACGGTTGCAAAACCTGCCGTCATGAAAACCACGGTTGACACAATGGAGCGAACCGAACGTCGGCCAATGCCGCAAACGCCGTGGCCGCTGGTACAGCCCGAGCCCATGACAGTACCAAAACCAACTAATAAACCCGCCAAAATCAGCAAAGGAAATGGGCGTGGGGTTGCAAGTGTTGGTGTACCCAAGGTAAAAGCGGCAATAGCGCCCATACCAATTAATCCGAGCACAAATGCCCAGCGCCAAGCACGCTCATGCTTTGGTACCCCGCCAAAAGGGGCTAATGCGCCTCCCAAAATGCCTGTGATACCCGCCACGCGGCCAAGTGAGGCCAAGAGAAGCCAACTGGCAAAGCCAATCATCAAGCCACCGATGGCAGATTGAACAAAAGGGTGCAGTCCTAATAAATTTGAAATCATGAAATACCTTTAAATTTTAGAAATCGTTGACATAAAACAAGCAAAACTAATGGTTAGTTTTGCAATTTAACAGAACGTAGTATACTCCATCCAGTATATTTTTTGAAAAGTTTTTTTTAAATAAGGAATCAGCATGGCGCAACTCAAAGACCCTATCAAGAAAAAAGCCATCCGATCCCGCTTGGCGCGGGTTGAAGGGCAATTGCGTGGCGTACAGCGCTTGATTGATGATGAGCAAGACTGTGAAAAAATCGCTCAGCAGCTCTCGGCCGCCCGTAAAGCCTTGGACAAAGCTTTTTTCGCCATGGTGGGCTGCATGATGGAGCAGGGTAACTTGCCAGCCGACCACGTGGCAAAAATGTTGACTAAATTTGCTTAAAAGATTAACTTTAAAAGGCATTCACCATGAACCCCATCCAACTTTTCGACCCCGCTTCCAGCACCTTTACCTACATCTTGTTTGATGAGGCATCAACAGAGTCGCCGCGTCCCGCCCTCATCATCGACCCGGTTGATGAACAGCTAGAGCGTGATTTAGAGGTTTTGCGACACTACGGACTCAAACTCGTTTGGGCACTTGAAACCCACGCGCACGCCGACCACATCACCAGTGCGGGCCGCTTGGCAGAACATGCGGGTGCGCAAACAGCCGCGCCAGACGCTTGCGGCATCACCACCGCGAGCAAGCAGCTCAAAGCTGGCGATGTGCTCAGCTTCGGCAGCCAGCACATCACCGCCTTGCATACACCTGGGCATACCGCAGGCAGTATGAGTTTCGTATGGAAACATGGTTCTGGCAGCACGGAGCGTACCCACGCGTTTACGGGTGATACTCTGCTGATTGGTGGCTGTGGCCGTACCGATTTTCAGTCTGGCAGTTCCGAAATGCTCTACAACAGCATCACTAAAGTCTTGTTTTCACTGCCCGACAGCACCACTGTCTGGCCGGGACATGACTACAAAGGTCAGACACAATCGACCATTGGCGCTGAAAAAACAGGCAATGCACGCGTCACAGGGCGCAGTTTGGAAGAGTTCGTCAGCCTGATGGGACAGCTGGACTTGCCGAAACCCAAACGCTTGGACGAAGCCGTGCCCGCCAACCAGCGTTCAGGCCTGGCACCCGCAGTTCGCCACGATGCGGGCGATGTCAGCACGTCGCTGAGCAGTGGCAGCACCGGACAGGCAGACGACCAAGTCCGACCCGCCGAAGGCTACGCTGGCGATGTATCGCCACAGCTCGCTTTTGACTGGTTGCAGTCGGGCGAGGCGGTGTTGGTCGATATTCGCAGCGATGCAGAGCGCGCTTGGGTTGGTTTCATCCCCGGTGCGGTCGATTTGGCGTGGAAGCAGTGGCCAGGCATGGTGGCCAACCCCGCGTATGACGAAGGCATCGTTGCAGCCGTTCCGAAAGGCAAAAAAGTCGTGTTGTTGTGCCGCAGCGGTTTGCGCTCTATTCCCGCAGCTAAACGCGCAGCTGAACTGGGCTTAGAGGCTTACAACATCATGGAAGGTTTTGAGGGCGACCCCAACTCAAACGCGCATCGCAACAGCTTGGCGGGCTGGCGGTATCGCGGTTTGCCGTGGCGTCAAAATTGAGTTGATTGCATGAATTGAATCGCAGAACGCGCTTCAATAGAACGAAAAAAGCGCTAAGTCGTGACAGCTATCGCTATATTTTTTGTAGCTACTAAGACAATAAATACACTAGCTAGGGGTGTATTTATTGACTTAAAAAGGCGGTTATTCTGCCAATGCAGGAATGCGTAGCTTTTGGCCTGGGTAAATCTTGTCTGGGTGGCTCAACATCGGACGGTTAGCTTCAAAAATAACTGGGTATTTGCCCGCATTGCCGTAGTATTCCTTAGCGATGGCTGACAAGGTGTCGCCGCGCACCACGTCGTGGAACTGTGATTCGCCAGCAGAGTCAGACACAGCGATCAAGTTGTTCACTTGAGACACGCCGCCCACGTTGCCGCAGCACAAAGCCGCTTTTTCGCTGTCTTCTTGTGAAGATGCTGTGCCTTGCAGAGTGACAGTGCCGGTTGCGCCGTCAAACTCAACAACCATGCCTTCAATATCGATGTTTTGAGCGGCAATATAGGTCGCAATACCTTGCGCAGCGCCAGCATTGAGTTGGACTAACTTTTCAGCAGCGGCAGCATCAGTAGCTGCATTTGCAGCAGCGTCTTCAACTTCTTTACGGCCAAACAATTTTTCGCCGGCTTCTTTGATAAAACTGAACATACCCATGTGATAACTCCTTGATTGAAAAAAAAGTTTGCAAAGCTGCACAACAGCTACCCGAGCAATTGGCATCAATCGGAACGCTACTGTATCCTGAAAGCTGTTACACAGGCGTGACGAAACGTGAAAAAGTGGGGGAATCCCTGTGCCGACTGTAATAAGATATGAAAATGTGCGGTTAATCACGGTTGCAAGCCTATCAAGCAGGGATAGAATCCGTCAAATCCTAAAAATTTAGTTCCGACACTTTAATTTATGAGCTTTCTCGCACTAGATGTAGGTAACACCCGCTTGAAGTGGGCACTGTACGATTCACCGCAACCGGGTGCCACCCTCATGGCGCATGGCGCTGAGTTTTTGGAGAACATCGACAAACTCGCCGAAGGCCCGTGGAGTGATCTGCCCGAGCCCAGCCAGATTTTGGGCTGCATCGTCGCGGGTGATGCCATCCGTCGCCGCGTTTCCGCCCAGTTAGAGCTGTGGGACACAACGCCCCAATGGGTCGTTGCCAGCAGCGCTGAAGCGGGTTTGACCAACGGCTACGACCACCCGACCCGCTTAGGCGCAGACCGCTGGGTGGCGATGATAGGCGCACGGCATCGCATGCTGGCACGTGGCGAGCGCCGCCCCTTGGTCGTCGTCATGGTCGGCACGGCCGTCACCGTCGAAGCGATTGATCCTGATGGTAAATTTCTAGGCGGCATCATCATCCCCGGCCACGGCATCATGCTGCGGGCTTTAGAGTCTGGCACGGCGGGTTTGCACGTCCCTACCGGTGAAGTGGTCGATTTCCCCACCAACACCAGCGATGCGCTGACCAGCGGCGGCACCTTTGCCATCGCCGGCGCGGTAGAGCGCATGATCCAGCACGTCCGCCAGCGTTGCGGTGCTGAACCGGTGTGCATCATGACCGGTGGCGCCGGTTGGAAAATGGCGCCCAGCATGAGCGTGCCATTTGAGTTGGTGGACAGCTTGATTTTTGATGGCTTGCTGGAGATCGCCAAGTCGCGCTTTGCGCAGACATTCAGCGTGAGCAATTTCGCCAAATAGGCTAGCAGGGCTGGCCAAAGCCACGCCCCCTGACATCTTTACATCACCCGAGCTCTGACGCTCTTCCCCTTCACCCGCCCATTGTTCAGCTTCAACATCGCCTCTTTGGCGATGTCGCGTTTAACGGCAACAAAAGTTGAAAACTCCGTCACGCTGATTTTGCCGATCTGCTCGCGGGTGAAAGGTGCGCCACCCTCTTCACTCGTCAGCGCGCCCAGTACATCGCCGGGGCGGATTTTCTCTTTGCGACCACCCAGAATGTGAATCGTCGCCATTGGTGGCACCAAACGCTCGCCGCTGGCTGGTGTGAGTTCTTCCACCTTGTGCCAGACGGATTCACGATTTTGATACTGCTCAATCTTGCCAACAAAACCCATCTCGTCCATGCTGGCCAAGTTCAAGGCCAAGCCCGACTCACCCGCGCGGCCGGTGCGGCCAATGCGGTGGATATGGATTTCGGCGTCCGGCGTCACGTCAACGTTGATGACCGCTTCCAGCTGGTCAATATCCAGCCCGCGTGAGGCCACATCGGTGGCCACCAGCACCGAGCAGCTGCGGTTGGCAAACTGCACCAGCACCTGGTCGCGTTCGCGCTGTTCCAGCTCACCATAAAGCGCCAGCGCGCTGAAGCCCTGTGCCTGCAGCAGCGCCACCAGTTCGCGGCATTGGTTTTTGGTGTTGCAAAACGCCAGCGTGCTGATGGGGCGAAAGTGGTTCAGCAGCAGCGCCACGGTTGGCAGACGCTCGGCGCGCGTCACTTGGTAAAAGCGCTGCTCGATCAGGTTTTCAGCGTGTTGCGATTCGACCTTGATGGTTTGCGGCTCGCGCATGAACTTGTTGGCGATACCGGCAATCCCCTCGGGGTAGGTGGCAGAAAACAGGAGGGTCTGGCGCTCTTTCGGGCATTGTTTCACCACGGTCACAATATCGTCCAGAAAGCCCATGTCCAGCATTCGGTCGGCTTCGTCCAGCACCAGCGTGTTGAGGGCTTCCAGCGACAAATACTCACGTGCCATGTGGTCCATGATGCGCCCCGGCGTTCCCACCACAATGTGCGCGCCGTGTTCTAAACTGGCGCGTTGACCTCGCAATGGCACACCACCGCACAGGGTCACAATTTTGATATTTTCTTCGGCCCGCGCCAATCGGCGCAGTTCGGTGGTTACTTGGTCGGCCAGCTCGCGCGTCGGGCACAGCACCAGCGCTTGCACCGCAAAACGCCGTGGGTTCAGGTTTGCCAGCAGTGCCAAGGCAAAGGCGGCGGTTTTGCCACTGCCAGTTTTGGCCTGGGCGATCAAATCTTTTCCTAAAAGCGCTATGGGCAAACTGGCCGCTTGGATGGCCGTCATCTCGGTGTAACCGAGTTTGTCCAGGTTGGCCAGGGTGGCGGGGTTCAGGGGCAGGGTGGCGAAACTGTTCGCATTTATAGTAGATGTCATCCCCCCATTATCGTGAAACGCCATAATCACCAGAAATCGCAGAAATTATTGGAAAACCATGACAACATCTCACCTTCAACAAACCGTCAGCTTGATAGGCGTTCCTACCGATATTGGCGCAGGCACTCTGGGCGCCCGCATGGGGCCAGAGGCGCTGCGGGTCGCGGGCCTTGCACAAGCTATTACTCAGTTTGGCCTAACGGTGAAAGATTGCGGTAATTTAGCCGGCCCAGCCAACCCGTGGCAGCCCGCCGTCAACGGCTTCAGGCATCTGCCAGAAGTGGTGCAGTGGAACCAGTTGTTACACGATGCCATGTACGCCGAGCTCAAAGCCGGACACTTACCCATCATGCTGGGCGGTGACCACTGCTTGGGCATTGGTTCCATCAGCGCGGTCGCCAAACATTGCCGTGAAACGGGTAAAAAACTCCGCGTGCTGTGGTTTGATGCGCATGCTGATTTCAACACCGCCACCCTCACGCCTAGCGGCAACATCCACGGCATGCCCGTCGCCTGCTTGTGTGGTCATGGCCCCAAAGAATTGGTTGAAATTGGTGGCTACAGCGCGGAAAGACCAGCACTGAAACCCAAAGAACTTAGACAAATCGGTATCCGCAGCGTCGATGCCGGTGAAAAACAGCTGGTGCACGACATGGGCATTGAGGTGTTTGACATGCGCTACATCGACGAAATGGGCATGCGCCATGCTATGGAACTGGCCTTGGCACTGGTTGATGACAATACCCATTTGCACGTCAGCTTAGATGTCGATTTTCTCGACGCTGGCATCGCCCCCGGTGTCGGCACCACGGTGCGTGGCGGCCCGACGTACCGCGAGGCGCAGCTGTGCATGGAAATGGTGGCCGATACCGGCCGCTTAGGGTCGTTGGATGTGGTCGAGCTGAACCCCGCGCTTGACGTGCGGAATCAAACGGCTGAGCTGGCGGTGGATTTGATTGAAAGTTTGTTTGGCAAAAGCACCTTGATGCGAAGTGTGCGCGGCTGA
>JAYWCQ010000006.1:0-5932 GCA_043780435.1 Polaromonas sp. | reverse complement strand
TTGTATTCAAGGTAACCAGCGGCCTTGGTGTCAGTGGACAGATGGACCACGTTGTCTTGCAGCGCCCCAAAAATGAAATGCAGCATGTCGAAAAAGTGCACTCCAATGTTGGTTGCAATACCGCCAGACTTCTTAAGGTCACCCTTCCACGACTGCAAATACCAGTGGCCGCGGGAGGTGATGTAGGTCATATCCACTTCGTGCTTGGTTGCACGTTTTTCTGCTTGCACCTTGTCCCTTAGGGCCATGATGGCCGGATGCACGCGCAGCTGTAGGATGGTGTTGACCTTGTGGCCCGTGTCTTTTTCGATATCGAGAAGCCCGTCGATGTTCCAGGGATTGAGCACCAAAGGCTTTTCACAGATGGCGTCTGCACCCGAACGCAACGCGAAACGCATGTGTGAATCGTGCAAGTAGTTGGGCGAGCAGATTGCGACATAGTCAATCTGTCGGCCATCCTTTGCACGACGGCGCTTGTCGACATGGCGGTCGAAGCGCTCAAACTCCGTAAAAAAGTCAGCGTCTGGAAAGTGACTATCGATGATGCCAACAGAGTCGTTTGGGTCATATGCGGCAGCCAGCTGATGGCCGGTCGCTTTGATGGCTTGCATGTGGCGCGGTGCTATGTAGCCGGCGGCGCCGATGAGTGCAAAGTTTTTCATAATTCGCTTAGTTGATTACAGACGAAATACCGTGAAGCCAGCATTGGCGGCTTCGTGGCGGTTGTAGAGACTTTTGACATCAGCTAGCACGGGCATGCTTCCCCGACAAAGCAGTCGTAAATCGGTGGGAGTCAGATTGCGGTATTCGTTGTGGCCTACGGCTACGACAAGGGAGTCCACCGGATGGTCGGCATCTACCTTGCCAAGCTGAAGGCCATATTCATGGGCAACGTCTCCAGCGTTAGCCCACGCATCGGCAACAATCACCGTGATGCCCCACGCTTCGAACTCACGCACCATGTCAACTACTTTACTGTTGCGGATGTCGGGGCAATTTTCTTTGAAGGTGATCCCTAGTAAACCTACTGTGCTGCGTGCGACGTCAATGCCGTTGCGCAGCATCAGTTTGATGACGTTGCGGGCAACGTAACGGGCCATGTTGTCGTTGATGCGCCGGCCGGCCAGAATCACCTGTGGGTGGTAGCCCACTTCTTCGGCCTTGTGGGTGAGGTAATAGGGGTCCACCCCAATGCAGTGGCCACCCACCATGCCGGGCCGAAATGGCAAGAAATTCCATTTACTGCCGGCAGCTTCAAGCACTTCGGTGGTGTCGATACCCAAACGGTCAAAGATGACGGACAACTCGTTGACCAAAGCGATGTTCAGATCGCGCTGCGTGTTTTCGATTACCTTGGCAGCTTCAGCCACGCGCAGACTGGTGGCCGGGTAGGTGCCTGCGGTAATGATGCTGCCATACAGTTCGTCCACCGCCTTGGCAACTTCAGGGGTTGAGCCGCTGGTGATTTTTTTGATTTTGGTCAGTGTGTTGACCTTGTCGCCGGGGTTGATGCGCTCCGGGCTGTAGCCACAGAAAAAGTCCTGGTTGAATTTGAGGCCGGAAAATTTTTCGAGTATCGGCACGCACACCTCTTCAGTGCAACCAGGGTAAACAGTGGATTCATAAATCACCACAGCGCCAGGCGTGAGCGCCTTGCCAACAGTTTCACTGGCTTTGATGAGCGGAGTCAGGTCGGGACGGTTGGCTTTATCAATGGGGGTTGGCACCGTGACGATGAATATGCCGCAGGTAGCCAAGTCGCCTTGATGACTGCTGTAGGAGAGCTGCTTGGCTTCAATCAGCTCCTCTGGCGTGACTTCTAGGGTGCTGTCATGGCGGGATTGCAACTCTGATATTCGGGCGGCATTAATGTCAAAACCTAATACGGGGCGCTTTTTCCCGAATTCAACTGCAAGGGGAAGGCCGACATAGCCTAGGCCAATGATGGCGAGTTTGATGTCTGATAGGTTCATTTCATTTACTCAGTAGTGACGGTGACTTGGTAACCATACTGTTTGAGCAGGGCGTGTTTCTTGGCTTCAGCTAGGTCGTTGGCGACCATCTCCGCACACATTTCCTGGGCGGTAATTTCAGGCACCCAGCCCAGTTTTTGTTTGGCTTTGCTGGGGTCGCCGAGCAGGGTTTCAACTTCTGTGGGGCGGAAGTAGCGGGGGTCGATTTTGATTACAGGGACTTCTTGGATTGCCGCGCTGCGCCCGCAATGACGATTCGTCCAGTAGCCTACTTCGTTGATGCCTTCGCCCTCCCAGCGGAGTTGCATGCCAAGGGCGTTGGCGGTCCACTCGATGAACTGGCGCACGCTGTATTGCACGCCGGTGGCGATGACAAAATCTTCGGCCTGGTCTTGTTGCAGCATCAGCCATTGCATGCGCACATAGTCTTTGGCATGGCCCCAGTCGCGCAGGGCGTCAATGTTGCCCATGTAGAGGCAGTCTTCCAGGCCCTGGCTGATATTGGCCAGGCCGCGGGTGATCTTGCGGGTGACAAAGGTTTCACCCCGGCGTGGGCTTTCGTGGTTGAACAGGATGCCGTTGCAGGCATACATGCCGTAGGCCTCGCGGTAGTTGACCGTGATCCAGTAGGCATAGAGCTTGGCCACGGCGTAGGGGCTGCGGGGGTAGAACGGGGTCGTTTCCTTTTGCGGGGTTTCTTGCACCAGGCCATAGAGCTCGCTGGTAGATGCCTGGTAAAAGCGGGTTTTCTTTTCCAGGCCCAGGATGCGAATAGCTTCCAGAATGCGCAAGGTGCCCATGCCGTCCACGTCGGCGGTGTATTCGGGGCTCTCAAAGCTCACAGCCACATGGCTTTGGGCACCCAGGTTGTAAATTTCGTCGGGCTGCGTTTCTTGAATGATGCGCGTGAGGTTGCTGCTGTCGCTCAGGTCGCCGTAGTGCAGCTTGAAGCGGGCGTTGTCCACATGCGGGTCCTGGTAGATGTGGTCTACCCGCTGGGTGTTGAACGAGCTGGCCCGGCGCTTGATGCCGTGCACGATGAGCCTTTTGCCAGCAGGAATTCAGCCAGGTAAGAGCCGTCTTGGCCGGTTATGCCGGTGATGAGAGCTCTTTTGGGAGTGGATGCAGTCATAGGCTCAGGCTGTGGCCGTGTGGGCCCTAGCGTTGAGCAAGTCGGCATAGGCTTGGGCCAGGCCGTGTTGCAACGCTACCTGCGGCTGCCAGCCCAGGGCGTTCAGGCGGCTGCTATCCATCCACTTGCGTGGGGCGCCGTCGGGCTTGCTGGCGTCAAAGCTGATGCGACCGCGGTAGCCCACGGCCTGGCCGACTGCGTGGGCTAGCTCAAAGATGGTGATGTCGCTGCCAAAGCCGACGTTGATGTGGTTTTGCATGGGCAGCGTGTGGGCTTTGTAGGTGGCCAAGGGCAGCTGCATGACAAAGACGCTGGCCGACGCCATGTCGTCCACATACAAAAACTCTCTTTTGGGGGTGCCGGTGCCCCAGATGGCGACCTCGGGGGCGCTGGCCAGTTTGGCTTCATGAAAGCGGCGGATCAACGCCGGGATAACGTGGCTGTTTTCCGGGTGGTAGTTGTCGCCGGGGCCATACAGGTTGGTGGGCATGACGCTGCGGTAGTCGCACCCATATTGGCGGTTGTAGCTCTCACACAGTTTGATGCCGGCGATTTTGGCCACGGCGTAGGGTTCGTTGGTGGGCTCCAGCGCGCCGGTGAGCAGCGCGTCTTCACGCATGGGCTGGGAGGCCAGGCGGGGGTAGATGCAGCTTGAGCCCAAAAACAGCAGCTTTTGCACGCCGTGGGTGTGCGCAGCGTGGATGACGTTGGCCTGCACGATCAGGTTTTGGTAGATGAAGTCTGCCGGGTAGGTGTTGTTGGCGTGGATGCCGCCGACTTTGGCGGCGGCCAGGTAGACCTGGGACGGCTGCACCTGGCTGAAAAAGTCTTGCACCGCAGCCTGGTTGCACAGGTCGAGCTCGCCATGGGTGCGGCTGACGATGTTTTGCTCGGGCACGCCCTGGGCCAGCAGGGTGCGCACAATGGCGCTGCCGACCATGCCACGGTGGCCGGCAACGTAGATCTTCTGGAGGCCGGGGGTGGTTTCGGATGCGGATGACATATGTGAATTTTCTTTTAAATTGGTGCGTTGGGCACGCAGTGACCGCCTTGCAAGTCCGGTAATGTTACGCCGCTTTGTGCGGCCAGTCGGCAAAGACCACTTGGGCCAGCGCGGGTTACACCCCGGCTTCCGCATGGCTGGGTAGTGCAGCGCGTTGTCAAAAGCCAGTCAGAATTCGGCGTAGCGCTCGACACGCAGATGTTTGGCGAGTGCCAGGTAAGCCCAGCTGTAAGGGATGACGCAGGCTGGTAACAGCCCAATAGCTGACGATGGCACCGCCATGAGGCTTTGCTGTTTCAGCATCACTATACAGCCAGCGGCGGGAGTACCCAGCTTCTGGCCACGAGCGGCATGCAAAAGGTTACGGTCGTCGAGCAACTAAGCATTACCAGGGACGGTGCGCTGGCAGTTTGAATGTCGCGAAGATAGCTTCGCCGCTGGATGTTTCTGGTGTCAACATGATTGTTTTTGTAATGTAAAAATGCAGCACGCAGGCTACCGCAGTGTTTTGCGCATTTTTCGCGCAAAACACCCCTGTTTTTCCCTAGCCCAAAGTCTCAAAAACCCAAATAACTAAAACTCAAAACCGGCAGTCCATGGATTACCGCGCATGGCTTGCAATGACGGGAAAACCTTCTTCATTCAGACCAGCTCTAACTGGCTGTGCTCTACCTTGACCAGTTGTTGCTGACCTAATAGATCGAACAATACAGCGACACGTTTGCTGGAAACTGACTTGACCAAGCCTTCAAGCCCCTTCAGCGCTGTGTTTTTAAAACGCACCTGTTTGCCGGGCTGTAAAGGACTCAATTCGGACAGGCCGGCTGCGTTTCTCTGATTCTCGTATTCTTTTATGACAAACAAGGTGTCCGATTTGACGACAGCAGGCTCATATCCAAATTTCACGATACAGGCCACACCACGGGTTGAACGTGCGGACGAAATGGACTGGGAGAGGATGGCTGGCTTGAAAAATACATAGCGGGCAAACATCGGCTCAAAGCCGGCAACCCCACTGACAAGTGTTTTTTTGAAGTTTTTGTACAGCGGCAAGTAGGCGTGAAAGCCCTGCTCCTGTAAGTTTAACAACGCAATACTTTCCTGCTTGGGTTTGGTGTAGACCAGATACCAGCTGTCATCATCCGTCGCACCCTCTGACCTTTTATCCATCGTGCCAATTCGCTTAATTTATATTTGGGTGGCACCAGCGCATTTGAGGCAAGCCCGAATATATAGTAATACCCACTTAGCGCAACATAGTGCATAGTGCATAGTGCATAGTGCAACAAATATATTTGCTCATAATAACACATTTAGATTTACTTTTTACAATCTTTAGGTATTTTTCATGTAGAAAAATCAAGCCTCTAATCGCAAGAAATGCCGCGAAAACAGCAAAATTAAGTATATGTATACTTAATTACTCATGTAAATTAAAATGAGACCAATATGATTTCCTGTGGATCGAATTGCTAGAACATGTCATGATTCGCCCTACAAAAAGCATCCTTTAGCAAGAATTACTTTGTGAGAGCGCTCGACTTCTTTCTTGGTAGTTTGATGTGACCAGATCACCTCACTGGCAACACTTTGAGCACTTTGCGAACTTTGGTTTGGCGCACAGCCACATAGACCCATCGCATCCACCTTTCCGTGGGAAGTCGAGTTTAGCAAGCGCTATCCAGCAATAGTCCATAAAACCAGTTTGCCAGATATCGGATCATTTGGTAATCCCCCCATTATTAGCACCACTGCTTGGTAGAGGGTTGGTGAAATAGTTTGTAGGCTTGTAATTTTTGATTGGGCGTCAGCCCATTCAAAGCC
>JAYWCQ010000005.1:0-16414 GCA_043780435.1 Polaromonas sp. | reverse complement strand
ACGGAATATTCCCAAAATTTGGACAGATTGGCATGTTTTTAAAGAAGGCATGCGTGAGCAAAGCATCCAAGCTTTCGGTCACAGAGCGCATGCCTCGTTAGATGAAACACCAAAGGCAGCAGCCGAACGCATCGGGAGCATGCTTGCGCAAGGCGGCTGGAAAGTCAAACTGCAAGAACGAAAGCGGGATAACAGTGAATCGGGTTGGATGGTCGCAGCCAAGGCGGGTCGCGTCAATAAACTGGGTTATATCGCTGCGCACAGTGCCATTGTGTTGGTCTGCATTGGTGGCTTGCTGGATGGTGATTTGATTGTCAAAGCGCAAATGCTGATGAATGGCAAAACAGCCTATAGCGGTGGCGGTTTGATCTCCGATGTGAAGCCAGAGCATCGCCTGAGCCCCAACAACCCGACGTTTCGCGCCAATCTTTTGGTGGCTGAAGGGGCGCAGTCCAGCACCGCCATTTTGAACCTTGGCAAAGGCGTGCTGATTCAAGATTTGCCATTTTCTATAGAGTTGAAAAAGTTTGTGGTTGAGCATTATTCCACCGGCATGCCCAAGTTGTTCGCCAGTGAGATTGTGATTCACGACAAAGAAACAGGCGCTAAAACACCGGCGCGGGTTGAGGTGAACCACCCCGTGAATTACAAAGGCATAGAGATATTTCAGTCAAGCTTTGACGATGGCGGTTCGACCGTCAAGCTCAAAGCCGTCCCACTGACGGCGGCTACCAAATCGTTTGAAGTTGAGGGTGTGATCGGTAACGCGACAGAATTGCAAAACGGCGCCAATGACAAGTTGACGTTGGAATTTGCGGCGTTGCGGGTTTTTAACATTGAAAATTTTGGCAAAGACGGTGCGGGTGGCAATTCAGGCTCAGCAGTTGATGTTCGCAAGGTTGATTTGCGCGAGTCCATCGACGCAAAATTAGGTGCAGCCAACAAAACTAAAACCAACAAAGAACTGCGCAATGTGGGGCCAAGCATCACCTACAAACTGCGCGATGCCGCGGGCCAAGCCAAAGAATTTCATAACTATATGCTGCCTGTCAAAATGGGCAATGACGAGAATGACGTGCCCGTGTTTTTGCTGGGTATGCGTGAATCTACGGCTGAAGCTTTCCGGTATTTGCGCATTCCGGCGGATGACAAAGGCAGCATGGAGGGCTTTATACAGTTGCGCGCGGCCTTGGCTGACCCGTTCAAGCGAGACAGGGCTGTTGCAAGATATGCACAAAAAGCGGCGGGCTCAGAACGGCCAGAGTTGGCGCAGCAACTGGCGCTTTCTGCCTCCAAAGCGATGAGCTTGTTTGCGGGCTCTGTGAGCTCGGAAGCCTTGGTGGGCTCGGCTGAGAAGCCACCCGTGGTTGCGACGCCCGCCACGGCAGGCTTGCAAGCGGTTGCAGACTTCATTGAAAAAAATGTGCCCGTGGCTGATCGTGAAAAAGCCAGTGAAGTATTGATCCGTATTTTGAACGGCACCTTGTTTGAATTGGTGCAAATGACCCGTACCGAAGCGGGTCTGAAACCTTTAGAGCTGAGCGACAAAACCCAGTCTTACATGATGCAAACGGTGCTGTCGCTCAGCGACGCCGGTATTTACCCAGCGCCCATGGCGTTTATGCTGCAAGACTTCACGCAAGTGCAAGCCAGCGTTTTTCAGGTGGCCAGTGCGCCCGGCAAAACAGTGGTTTATACCGGTTGCGCCTTGTTGATTTTGGGCGTGTTTGCCATGCTTTATATTCGTGAACGCCGTGTTTGGGTATGGCTTTCCCCTGGCGAAGCTGCAACGGGCGCGCAGGCCAGCATGGCGCTGTCGACCAATCGAAAAACCATGGATGGTGACCATGAGTTTGCCCATTTAACGGAAAAACTCATTGGCGTAAAGCCATATACAAAGCCTGTAACACGGCCAAATACAGAGGTGTAATGATGAACACAACAACGATTTCAAATACGAGCTCAGTGACCAGCTTGAGCCTGAACCCAGGTTTCTTCGAGCAACGGAACCGCTTAGATTGGCTATTTGCGGCCTTGGTCGTCTTTGGCGGGCTGTTCGTGTTTCAACGCTATTTAAACGCGATGGACGTTTACGAAAAAGGTATTTTGTTGGTAGCCATTCTTTCTGCCGTTTGGTTGGGTTGGTTTTGGCGGCCATTACAGGTGTTGATGGCAACAGTTACCGTTTTTTCGCTTTTGGGTATTTGGTCATACCAAGCGCCAGCTGAATTAGGTGGCGCGACACTAGCCCGTGCTGAATCTGTCTTTTGGTTGAAATACTTTTTATCCAGCCAGTCTGCTATTTTGTGGATGAGCGTGTTGTTTTTCATGAGTACCATTTTTTATTGGATTGGTGTTGCTGCCACCAAACAAAGTGCCGCCATGGAGTTGATCGGCTCGCGTTTGGCTTGGACTGCGGTCACCATGGCGCTGATCGGCACGATGGTGCGCTGGTACGAAAGCTATTTGCTGGGGGCGGATATCGGCCATATCCCAGTCAGTAATCTGTATGAGGTGTTTGTGCTGTTCAGCTGGCTCACCGCTGCCATGTATTTGTATTTTGAAGCGCAGTACAAAACCCGTGCCTTGGGCGCGTTTGTGATGCTGGTGGTCAGCGCCGCCGTGGGCTTTTTGCTGTGGTACACCTTGGTGCGCGGCGCGCATGAAATTCAACCTCTGGTTCCCGCGTTGAAAAGCTGGTGGATGAAAATTCATGTGCCAGCCAATTTCGTAGGCTATGGCGCGTTTGCGATCTCCGCCATGATTGCTTTTGGCTATTTGATCAAACAACAGGCGACGGAAACGCGCTGGTACAAGCTTACGCCGTTGTTAATGCTTGGTGTTGTCCTGTGCTTCATGCCTTTGGTTTTCCGTAAAACCACCTTGGAAGCGGGCGGTAGCTATTGGTTGGGCTACCTCATTATTTCGGGGCTGATTGTGGGCGGTATTTTGTGGGGACGCCATCGCATCGCAGCGCGTTTGCCGAGCTTCGAGGTGATGGACGATGTGATGTACAAATCCATCGCCGTTGGCTTCGCCTTTTTCACCATCGCCACCGTGTTGGGCGCTTTGTGGGCGGCAGAGGCGTGGGGCGGCTACTGGAGCTGGGATCCGAAAGAGACTTGGGCTTTGATCGTTTGGCTCAATTACGCGGCTTGGCTGCACATGCGCCTGATGAAGGGCTTGCGCGGCACGGTGGCCGCTTGGTGGGCGCTGGCTGGCTTAGGCGTGACCAGTTTTGCCTTCTTAGGAGTCAACATGTTTTTGAGCGGATTGCACAGCTACGGTACTTTGTGATGCTGTGAAAATCGATTTAAAAAGGGCTCATGAAGCCCTTTTTTGTCCCTACACGTGCGATGCCGTGGCTGCTGTGATTGAATCTATGTAAGAAATAGCTGCGTATAGAGACTATTGAAAGTCAATTCGTTATTAATAAGGAATCCACCATGCTCATCAAAACGCACAACGACGGTTTTAACCACCTCATGAGTAGCGAGATCACCTCGCAAAGTGTCTACGAAAGCCGACGTGAGCTGATGAAGCTCCTGGCCGGCGGCGTAGCTGGCGCGGCGATGGCCAGTTGGGCGTCGCGAGAAGCGCATGCAATGACGCCTAAACCGGGTAAGTTAGCTGCTCTGGCCAATACGCCTTCAAAAGTAGCCGGCGCAATGGCACTCGACAAGCTGACCGACTACAAAGACGCCAGCACCTACAACAACTTCTATGAATTCGGCACCGACAAAGCTGACCCCGCTAGAAACGCCCACACCTTGAAAACCACGCCGTGGACGGTGGAGATTGAAGGTTTGGTCAAAAAACCGGCCAAATACACGCTGGAAGATTTGCTCAAACTCAGCGCCCAAGAAGAGCGCATTTATCGCTTACGCTGCGTCGAAGGCTGGTCTATGGTGATTCCGTGGGTTGGTTACTCGTTGTCTGAGTTGATCAAAAAGGTCGAACCCCTCAGCAATGCCAAATACGTCGAGTTTGTGACACTGGCGGACCCGAAAACCATGCCTTTTGTCGGCTCACGCGTGCTGGACTGGCCGTATGCGGAGGGTTTGCGCATGGACGAAGCCATGAACCCCCTTACTATGCTCAGCTTTGGCATGTACGGCGAAGTTTTGCCCAACCAAAGCGGCGCGCCCGTGCGCTTGGTTGTGCCGTGGAAATATGGCTTCAAAAGCGCGAAAAGCTTGGTCAAAATCCGCTTTACAGAGAAGCAACCCGCCACTGCGTGGAACAAAGCCGCAGCCAACGAATACGGCTTCTACTCGAACGTGAACCCCGCCGTTGACCACCCGCGCTGGAGCCAGGCGACCGAGCGCCGCATTGGTGAAGAGGGCGGTTTGTTTGCCAAAAAGCGCAAAACCGATATGTTCAACGGCTACGAGGCCCAAGTTGCTGCCATGTACGCCGGCATGGATTTGAAAAAGAACTTTTAAAGTTCAACCTAAAAAGTTCAACCTAAAAATCTCATATTCAATGCGTCTGTTATTACTCAAGCCAGCGGCTAAACCGCTGGTCTTGCTGCTCTGCCTGATCCCGTTTGCTTGGCTGGCATTTCGGGTATTCACGCAAGACTTGGGTGCCAATCCGCAAGAGGCACTGATTCGCGCCACGGGCGATTGGACCTTGCGGTTTTTATGCATTGTTTTAGCGGTTACGCCGCTGCGAACTATCAGCAAAACTCCTCAATTAGCGCGTTTTAGGCGTATGTTGGGGCTGTTTGTCTACTTTTACGTGGTCATCCACTTGCTCAGCTACAGCTGGTTTGATATGGGTTTTGATGTCAGTGACATTGCCAAAGACATCTACAAACGGCCATTTATTCTGGTCGGATTTACGGCCTTTGTGCTGCTCACGCCATTGGCTTTGACTTCGTTCAACCGCGCCATCAAAGTAATGGGGGCGAAACGCTGGCAGCTGCTGCACAAGATGGTTTACCTGATTGCAGGTCTGGGCATTCTGCATTTTTTCTGGATGCGCTCGGGTAAAAATGACTTCAACGAGGTGTTTGTTTACGCGGCGATACTGGCTGCGCTGCTGGGTTGGCGAGTCGTTCAGTGGTTCCAGAAAAGGCAGCAAAATCTGAGAAAATACGCTTAAAAGTACGGAAAATGCAATAAATGTGCCTATAGCTTGCGTATTTATTGCCTAAATTGCGATTAAAAATATAGCAAATTTACTTTGTCGGCGTCGCCAATTGGATGATGTTTTTCACATCTGCAGCTTGTCCCACGCTCCAGCAAGCTTTGATCAACGCAGCAGTTTGTGCTTCACCCAAAATAGGGTCGCTCAAGCCATGAAACTTGCCTTCTAGCAAAGCCGTCGTCATCGGGTTTTGCAGCGAGCCGATGGCGTGTTCGACGAAAACGTGCACGCGGCGGCCATCGGTCAAAATCGCGGTCACATCGGCACTGGCTTCGTCAATCGAATCATCCACCACGGCGACTACCTTGCTGCGCAGCGCGACCATCTCTGGTTGGCTAACAAAAGCGTCGTGGTACTCGTCTTCCGTCGCTTGGCCGACCATCAAACCCGCTGCGCAGCCGTGGTAGACGCTAAATTTGGCTTGCAGTCCGTCTTGTGGCTCTTTTTTACCGGTTAATTCGAGCACCAAGGAGTGCACTTTGAGTTCGATGCGCTCGATTTGCTCAGGTTTCACGCCTTGCGCACGTAATTGCGAGCATGCGTCAATGCTGGGGTGAATCACGATGCCGCAGGCAAAGGGTTTGTAGCTATTAAAGGAAATTTCAAAGCGTTCACCCAGCTCGCAGGTGATTTCAGACCAATCGTTTTTTGTCGAAATCGTCTGCATCATCCCGCGCGGCGCTTCCAACGCTTTGGCGCTGGCGGTGAAGCCGTTTTTCGCCAAGAGTGCTGACATCAAACCCGCTCGCGCTGCTCCACCGGGGTGAAACGGCTTGGTCATGGTGCCAAATTGCTCGCGCATGCCGATGGGCTGCGACGCCGCTATGCCCAGCGCCATGGCAGTTTGTGCCACGTCCAGTTTCAACAGCCGCGCACAGGCCGCTGCTGCACCCAAAGTACCTGTCGAGCCGGTGATGTGCCAACCGCGGTCGTAATGATCGGGGTACATGGCGTTGCCAACGCGGCAGGCCACGTCGATGCCGATAACGAGTGCATCAATCACTTCGCGCCCCGTGCTGCCTGTGTGTTCAGCCAGTGCCAGTACTGCTGATGCAACAGGACCCGCGGGGTGGATGATGGTTTTGAGGTGCGTGTCGTCAAAGTCAAACGTGTGGGATGTGATGCCGTTGACCAAGGCCGCATTGGCCATGTCTAACTTGTCCGCTCGCCCCAACACGCTGGCTTGGGCGGCGGGTTGCAGCATGTTGGTAGCGGCAATGGCGGCATCAGCAGCTTCGTGGTTAGCCGCACCCACGGCGCAACCCAGCCAGTTCATAAAAGTGCGGTGCGCTTCGTCATCGACAACATCGCTCCAGCCCTTAGAAGGGTGGGTGGCGACAAATTTGGCCAAAATTTGAGTGATGGGTGGTGCATTGTGATCTGCGGAAACTTGGGTATTGCGTGCCATGGTATTTGATGAAATGAAAGAGATATGTGGGGTCAAAAGTTCAATTTTAAACGCTATTAAAATAATAGCGAATTAGGTAATAAATACAACGGCTAGAGGCTAAAAATCGCCAATAAATACTAAAAATAGTGATTTTTGAGTGAATTCTGATTAAAAATCAGCTATCCAACTCAATCTTGCGGTCTTTGGCGAGTTTGGTCCAGCGGGCGATGTCTTTTTTGATGAATTCGGCGAATTGTTCAGGTGACATCACCATCGGCTCAATCGCTTCAATCGCCAGTTTTTCGCGTAAATCGGGTGCTTTGA
Source organism: Polaromonas sp. (assembly GCA_043780435.1). Taxonomy (GTDB): domain Bacteria; phylum Pseudomonadota; class Gammaproteobacteria; order Burkholderiales; family Burkholderiaceae_C; genus Aalborgiella. The sequence goes on along the minus strand of JAYWCQ010000005.1, from coordinate 9,546 downwards.
GGACGGTTGCGAGCGATTCGCTCAGCGTTTTGACGATAGGCGCCGGCATGTTGGCCGGCCCCACCACGCCATACCACTGCTGCGCGTCAAAGCCTTTGAAGCCAGATTCGTCCAGCGTCGGCAAGTCTTTGAATTGCGAATGTCGCGTCAAACCCGTCACCGCCAGCGGTCGCACACGGCCTGAGCGGATGTGCGGCAAAGCAGCGGCCAAGCCTGGGAACATGGCCTGCGTTTGGCCGCCTATCAAGTCGGTAAACGCCGGCGCGATGCCTCGGTAGGGAATGTGCACCATGAAAGAGTCGATTTGCTGCTTAAACAACTCCATCGTCAAGTGCGTGAGCGAACCTTGACCCGATGAGCCGTAGCTCAGTTTTCCTGGGTTCTTTTTGACATAGTCGACAAATTCTTTGACGGTTTTGACAGGTAGGGCGCTGTTGACGACCAATATATTCGGCGTTGCGCCAATCATGCCAATGGCGGTGAAGTCTTTTACCGCGTCGTAGGGCAATTTACGGGTTGCCGGACTGGTGCCGTGGGTGGCGACGTAGCCTTGCAGCAACGTGTAGCCATCGGGTGCAGCGCGGGCAGTCGCTTGACAGGCAATCACACCGCCGCCGCCAGCTTGGTTGTCCACCACAAAGCTTTGTTTCAGCAGGTTGCCCCATCGCTCCGTCAGGGTGCGACCGACCATGTCGCTACCGCCGCCAGCGGACACTGGCACGATGTAGCGGATGGTTTTGTTGGGGTAGGCCGTTTGGGCGAAAACTGCAGCAGGAGCCAAGGCTAATGCGGGCGAAGTTTGTAGGGCTTGGAGGAGTAGGCGACGTTTCATACCGCCATTCTATAGATTTCTCGTCTAATTGGTAAGTGTGCTTACCAGAACTTCGCCGCGAATTTGATCAGCCGTTGTTTCACGCTGGCGAATCAGGTGTGCTTTGTCACCATCCACCAATACCTCCGCCGCACGGCCACGCGTGTTGTAGTTGCTGGCCATGCTCATGCAATAGGCGCCGGCGGACAGGACAGCGAGTAAATCGCCTTGTTTGACGTTCAAAGCGCGGTCGCGGCCAATCCAATCACCGCTTTCGCAAACGGGGCCAACAACATCATAAATCGTCTCTGAAATAGTACTATTTATGGCTGTAGTTAGCGTATTATTTGTCTGATGTGCTATATTAGCTATAGCGTGATAGGCTTGGTACATGGCCGGTCGCGGCAGGTCATTCATTGCCGCGTCGATGATGCAGAAGTTCTTCTGTTCACCCGGTTTGAGGTACAGCACTTCAGTCACGCAAATGCCAGCATTGCCGACCAACGAGCGACCTGGCTCAACCATCAGCTGCCGCTGCCCAAAGCCGCGAGCATCCAATTTGACCAATAATTTATGCCACAAGGCATCGGCAGCGGGTGGCGTTTCACCGTTGTAGTTGATGCCCAAACCGCCACCAAAATCGAGATGGTGGATGGGAATGCCCGCCGCTTCAATGCTTTCTACCAAGTCCAGAACGCGATCCACCGCATCTAAATACGGACTTTCCAGCGTGATTTGCGAGCCAATGTGGCAGTCAATACCGATGACTTTTAGGCCGGGCAAAGCTGCTGCGCGCTGGTAAGTGGCCAGCGTTCGGTCGTGCGCGACGCCAAATTTGCTACCCTTGAGGCCGGTGGAGATGTAGGGGTGGGTTTGCGGATCCACATTTGGGTTCACGCGCAGGCTGACGTTGGCAATTTTGCCGATTGACAGGGCAACTTCGCTCAAAACCTCTAATTCGGCTTCGCTTTCCACATTGAAGCAGCCCACACCCGCTTGCAGGGCTTGTTTCATTTCAGCACGGGTTTTACCGACACCTGAGAAGATGACCAAAGCTGGGTCACCACCTGCGGCGATGACGCGGTCTAGCTCACCCCCTGAAACAATATCAAACCCGCAACCGGCTTTGGCAAAAACTTGCAACACGCCCAATGACGAATTGGCCTTCATCGCGTAGTGCACACGCGCCTTGCGCCCTGCAAAACCGCGCTGGTAGGCGGCTAAAGCATCCAACATGGACGCTTTAGAGTAAACGAACAAAGGTGTGCCGTGCTGTGCAGCTAGATCTGCAATGCGTTGGTTTTCCACATGCAAATCGCCGTTTTTGTAGGCAATGTGGGGGTGACCTGGGAGTAAAGCGTTAGAGTTTGACGACATGGATGCGGTAAATGACATTACTGAAATGAAAAATGATTATTTTTATTTGCTAGCTGGCGGCGTCATGGGTGTGCGCGTGCTGGAGGTGCTGTTTTTGTCAGCATCGGTTGTGGCGGGCGTGCCGAGTGTCTCAACGATGCTAGAGCGCTGCGCTGCTTCAGGAGCAGTGGGCAAATAAAGCGAGCCGCGCTGCCCGCAAGCTGCCAATAAGCCCAAAGCTGCGCAGCCTATGACAACATTTCGCAGCATGGCGCTTGTAATTTTGTTAGTATGGCTCGAATGACTTTTTTTCATGATTTAACTCTTTCTGATTAGCATTGTAATGACTGACCTTGAATTTTTAGACCAAGCCGAAAGCGCCCTCAAAACGATTGAAGCGTGCTGTGACCGCATCAACGATGCGGGCGAGGCTGATATTGATAACCAGCGCACGGGCGGCATGATCACCCTGAGCTTTGAAAACAAAAGCCAAATTGTCGTGAATTTGCAAAAACCGCTGCAAGAGATTTGGCTAGCCGCTAAACGCGGCGGTTACCACTATAAGTTTGTCAATGGTCAGTGGCAAGACACCAAAAGCCAGGCAGAGCTGTTTGCCCATTTATCTGCTTGCGCGAGCGAACAAGCGCAAGCTGGCTTAGTTTTTAAACAAATCTAATATTGAGCTTTTCTCTTCGGCGTTGGCTGGTTTTGCTTCACCTGGGCTCAGATTGAGCAGTTCGTCTTGCTCTTTCTTAGGCAGTCCCCACGTGTCGCCTAAGCCTAAGCTGCGTACGCCAGCACCCGCAAATTCGGTATAAGCCCAGTCACCATTGGCCTTGGTGAGTCCTAGGGGGGGCGTCAATGTTGCAATCGGCACGCCTTGCAAAGCTTTCTGCATAAAGTTGATCCAAATCGGCAAACTTAAACCGCCGCCCGTTTCAGCGTTGCTGCTGCCTAGTGGTTTGGGGTTGTCGTAGCCCATCCAAACCACGGCGGTCAGTGTGGGGTGAAAGCCGGCAAACCATGCATCAATGGCGTCATTGGTGGTTCCCGTTTTTCCAAATATATCGGAGCGACCAAGGACGCGTTTTGCGCTTGCAGCTGTGCCAACGCTTGTCACATCTTGCAGCAAACTGTTCATCACAAAAGCGTTGCGTGCATCAATCACGCGCATGGATTCATCTAAAACTGGGGGCTTGGTCTCTATGATGACAGCACCCTTGTAGTCAGTTATTTTTCGAATCAAATAGGGGTTGACACGGTAGCCGCCATTGGCAAACACGGAATACGCTGTCGCCATTTGCATGGGCGTGGTAGAGCCAGCACCTAAAGCCATGGTCAAGTAGGGTGGGTGTCGCGCTGCTTCAAAACCAAATTTCGTGATCCAGTCTTGTGTATTTTGAGTTCCCACTTCTTTCAAAATACGGATGGAAATCATGTTTTTTGATTTCGCCAAACCGGCACGCATGGACATGGGGCCGTCAAACTTGCCATCAAAGTTCTTAGGTTCCCAAGGTTGACCACCTGTTACTGAAGCGTCAAAGAACAAGGGCGCATCGTTGATGACAGTAGACGGCGACAGTCCTTTTTCTAGCGACGCAGAATACACAAAAGGTTTGAAGCTCGAACCAGGTTGCCGCCAAGCTTGCGTCGCGTGGTTAAATTTATTCTTATCAAAATCAAAGCCACCGACCAAGGCTTTGATGGCACCATCGCGCGGATCTAATGCAACAAAAGCACTTTCAACCTCAGGTAACTGCGCAATCTCCCATGTGTTTTTTGGGGTTTTAATGACGCGAATCAATGCGCCACGCCGCAATTTAATATTTGCCGGTGCTTTGTCTGAGAGTGCAGATTGTGCGGCTTTTAGGCCATCGCCAGAAATTTCAATAATTTCTTCATTTTGTCGAATGGCTGTTATTTTTTTAGGTGTAACGGCAATGACTACGGCAGATTTCAAATCATCATTGTCAGGATGTTCCGCCAACGCTACGTCGATTTCATCATCGACATCCTCTTGTTTCTTTGGCAGGTCAATGAAAACTTCGGGGCCTCTGTACGCGTGGCGTTTTTCAAAGTCCAAAACACCTTTGCGCAAAGCTCGGTAGGCGGCATTTTGATCGGAAGCTTTGAGGGTGGTGTAGACGTTCAAGCCCCGCGTATACGTCTCGGCGCCATATTGCGCGAAAACGAGTTGGCGTACAGTTTCGGCCACAAACTCCGCATGAACTTTGTCAATCTCGTTGGCAATTTTTAATTTCAAAGTCTCTTTGCTAGCGTCATCTGCTTGGGCCTTGGTGATGAAATTATTCTCAAGCATGCGTTCAATGATGTACAGCTGGCGAGTTCGCGCTCGGTCAGGGTTGACGATGGGGTTGAAGGCGGAAGGCGCTTTGGGCAACCCAGCCAACATAGCGGCTTCAGCTATCGTGATATTTTTAAGCGGTTTGCCAAAATACACTTCAGACGCCATGGCAAAACCATATGCGCGCTGCCCCAAAAAGATTTGATTCATATAAACTTCAAGAATCTGGTCTTTGGTGAGCAAACTTTCCAACTTAAACGTTAACAAAATTTCATAAATTTTGCGTGTGTATGCTTTTTCAGAAGACAGGTAGACATTTTTTGCAACCTGCATCGTGATGGTTGAAGCGCCTTGACTTTTAGCTTGCCCCAAATTAGCTACAGCCGCGCGCAACACACTTTTGTAATTGATGCCACCATGCTCGTAAAAATGCGCGTCTTCAATAGCTAATACCGCGTCTTTCATGACTTTGGGTATTTGCGAGATGGGTGTCAGATTGCGCAATTCCTCGCCAAACTCACCAAGCAAAACGCCTTCAGCAGAAAAAATACGCAATGGTAGCTTGGGTCGATAATCAAGCAAATCCGAAACATCGGGCAGTTTGGGGTAAGCCACAGCCAGTGCAACAGCTACTACCAATAAAATGGACGTGATTGCAACAGCCAAAATCCCTAAAATCCAAAGTCCAGCTTTTTTGAGCCAATCCAACGTAGAGAGTTGAGTGCTGTTGCCAGCGGGTGCTTGAGTATCTGGGGACATTTTTATTGTGCAAAAAGCAAAAAGCAAAAATTTAAGTTAAGTGGTCACACTCACGTTGAGATTGAAAATGATTCAAACAAGAACTTAGATTATCACTGACATCATAAGTACTTATTTCTGCCTATACTTTAAGAAAATATCGTAAGTTTGTGTCAGTTATAACCTTTAGTGCGATAAATTTTGTTGGATTGAGGCTACAACTACTATAGCAATTGATCGAAAACACCTGAAACCCCCCAACTTACTGCTAGCATTGTCGCTACAAGGTGTATTTGCTGTAACAATTAGCACGGCTGTTGACACTACGATAAAAAAACTTTGGAAACGAATTGAGCCTTATTGAATCATTATTTAGTCGCCAGCCTGCCCCATTAATCGGTCTGGATATCAACTCGTCGGGAATCAAGATGGCCGAGCTCAAGCAAGGTAACTCCAGTGAGTGGATGCTTCAAAAATGCGCTATTGAGGCCCTGGATCATGGATGGATTGTTGATGGCACGATTGAAAATTTCGATGAAGTTTTGGCTGCATTAAAGCGCTTGTTGAAAAAAACAGGCACTAAAACTAAAAATGCTGCCATGGCTATTTCTCCTTCTGCGGTGATTACTAAAAAAATGATCGTACCAGCTGGTTTGAATGATCAGGAACTTGAAGCTCAAGTTGAAGCTGAAGCGAATCAATATATTCCTTTTGCGCTTGAAGAAGCCAGTCTAGATTTTTGTGTCGTAGGCCCAGCCGCAAACTCTCCAGGTGATGTCGAAGTGCTCATTGCCGCTTCAAGAAAAGAAAAGGTTCAAGACAGACTAGCATTAGCGGAGGCTGCCGGCCTCAAGCTGGTGGTGATGGATGTGGAATCGTATGCTGGACGTGCTGCACTGAGTCGATTAATTCAACAATTGCCAAACAAAGGCCTGAATGCAACAGTTGCTTTGTTTGAAGTGGGTTCGCAGGCAACTAGCATGCAAGTTTTGCGAGATGATGTGGTGCTTTATGAGCGTGAACAACCCTTTGGTTCTGGACAGTTGTTGAAATTGATTGTTCGTCAATATGGTTTGACAATGCAGGAGGCCGTTATCAAGCGCCGAAATTCTGATTTGCCTGACGATTACGGCTCAACAGTTTTAGAGCCTTTTGTTGCAGGTATTAGTAATGAAATAGGAAGAGCGTTGCAGTTTTTCTTCACGAGTACCCAACACAATAGCGTTGACTACATCATGTTATCAGGTGAAGCAGGAATTTTCACCGGCCTGTCTAAATCCGTGACAAGCCAAACCACGTTTCCCTGCGCGGTGATTAATCCTTTTGAAGCGATGGAAATTGATGAAGGTGTGCGAGAAAAGAAACTTCGCATTGAAGCACCCGGTTACATGATTGCTTGTGGTTTAGCCATGCGGAGATATCAAAAATGATTTTGATCAATCTTTTACCGCACCGCGAGGCCGCAAAACTCAAGCGCAAGGAGTCTTTTTTTGTGTCATTGTTGGCGTCTGCGTTATTTGGTGGTTTGTTGGCTGTTTTGATTTTTGTTTGGTATCAAGTGCAGATCACGGATCAAAAAGCAAGAAACACAGTCTTGCGAACTGATAATGTGCGCTTGGATGTGCAAATCAAAGAAGTTGCAACTTTGCAAAAAGAAATTTCAGGTTTGCGATCTAGACAAGAGGCCGTTGAAGACTTGCAAACTGAGCGAAATTTGCCTGTTTATCTGCTCAACGAAATTGTGAAACAAGTGCCAGATGGTATTTTTGTTAAAAGCTTGAAGCAAGATGGATCATTGGTGGCTATCAATGGTGTTGCTCAATCCAATGAACGTGTTGCTGAATTTTTGAGAAATCTATCTAGCGAAAATCCATATGTCACGAAGCCGGAGTTGATTGAAATTGTTGCAGGTACGACAGCACTAACTCCGAAAGATCAACGCCGCGTATCCAATTTTGTTGTCCGCGTGCAGTTGAAGAAAACTGCGAAAGAGAAAAAAACTGCATCCCCTTCGGCATCGATGGTGGCACCCGCCGCCACCGCTGTGAAATCTTGATCGTATAGAACATGTCGAGTAAATCTTCAAAAAATATAGATTTCGCCCAAGTGGGGAAATCTATTTCCAGTCAATTCCAAGGGTTGAACAAGGACGATCCTGGTTCGTGGCCTGCTTTGCCACGTTATCTATCCTACGCGCTGGTTACGTTGATCGTGCTTGGATTGTTATGGTATGTCTGGCTTGGTACGTCTAACGAAGAGCTTAATATTGAGGAGGCGACAGAGCTTACTTTGCGAACTGAATACAAAAGCAAACTAGCACAAGCTGTTAATTTGGAGGCGCTAAAAAAACAGCGCGAACAAGTTTTGCAATACGTTACTCAGTTGGAGAAGCAATTACCAAGCAAGGCTGAAATGGATGCTTTGTTGTCTGATATCAACCAAGCCGGACTGGGTCGTAGCTTGCAATTTGAGCTTTTCCGCCCTGGACAAGTTAATGTTAAAGAATATTATGCTGAGTTGCCTATTGCCGTCAAAGTAACGGGTACGTATCATGACATTGGCGCTTTCGTTGCTGACGTGGCAAATTTATCTCGCATTGTCACTTTAAATAATTTGGCTCTATCGCCTGTTACTGGCAAAGATGGAACGTTAGCCCTGGAATCGACAGCTAAAACATTCCGCTACTTAGACGCTGACGAAGTACTTGATCAGCGTATAGCAAAAGAAAAAGCTGCCGGGGTTAAGAAATGATAGCTAAATCTCAATTCATTAAAATTTGTAAACTGGCTATTTGCTTTGCGTTTATTGTTCCTGTGCTTTCCGGTTGCTATGGTTCAAAAGACGCTGAACTTCAACAGTGGATGGTTGAACAAAAAGGCAATACACCTGTAAAAATTGCACCAATATCTGCGCCGAAGAAATTCATTCCCCAAGCTTATACACAACGGGCTTCGATGGATCCTTTCAATAACCAGAAACTACTGCAAGCGCTTCGAAAAGATTCTTCACAATCGGCAGCGAATTTGGCTTTAATTTCTCCAGAGTTGACGCGCAGAAAAGAAGCATTAGAGGGCGTCCCTTTAGATGCTGTGTCAATGGTAGGAATTTTGGATAAAAAAAATACACTGGTCGCCTTACTTCGTGTTGATAAATTGCTTTATCAAGCTAAAGTAGGCAATTATGTGGGGCAAAACTATGGCCGCATCACTAAAATCTCAGAAACCCAAATTGCTATTCGAGAAATTGCACAAGATGCTGCGGGTGAATGGATTGAGCGAAAAGTGAACTTGCAATTGCAAGCTAATGAAAAATGAAAAATGAAAAATTACCTATGAGTAAACCTTTGCAACTTAACGCGCTAAGTTTTGTGAGGGACATCACTTTTTTGAACGGATTTCGAAAAGCTTCTGTCTATGCAGCATTGGCTTTTGCGAGTTTGGTTGCACAGGCTCAAAATGTCATCGAATCAGTGACGACATCGACACAAGCTGGGCAAGAAATCATCAAAATTGATTTAACGCAGGCGCTAACGATTCTCCCGAACGGGTTTTCTATACAAGCCCCTGCACGCGTCGTACTTGATTTGCCTAATGTAGGCAGAGGCTCTATTCAGTCGGCCATTGGCATCAACCAAGGCAATGTTAAATCTGCAAATGTGATTCAGGCGGGTGAGCGTACCCGTTTTGTTTTAAATCTAAAACAAACTGTAACGTATAAAATCCAACTGGCAGGAAAGTCTGTATTGATATTTTTAGATCCTATCGCAGCCTCTGCTAGCGATAAACCAGTTGCTGTATTTGCTGAAAACCTAAATACCTCAACTTTGGCTTTGAAAGATGTTGATTTTCGTCGTGGCTCAGATAATTCTGGTCGTATCGTTGTTGATTTAGCTAATAATCAAGTTGGTGTTGACATTCGTCAGCAGGGTCAAAATTTGGTTGTTGAATTTTTAAAAACAAGTATGCCTGAAGGATTGCGCCGCCGTTTGGATGTGACTGATTTCGGTACGCCTGTGCAGGCAATATCTACCTTTCAAACGGGTGACCGTGTTCGCATGGTGATTGAGCCAAAAGGTAACTGGGAGCACTCAGCCTATCAAAGCGACAATCAATTTGTCATTGAAGTACGTCAGCAGAAAGTTGATCCTGCAAAACTGACGCAAGGTGTTGGCTTCAATGGTGAAAAATTGTCGTTGAATTTCCAGAATATCGAAATTCGTTCTTTGTTGCAGGTTATCGCAGACTTTACTAATTTCAATATCATTACCTCAGACTCCGTTGCCGGTGCTGTGACCTTGCGGTTGAAAGATGTTCCATGGGATCAGGCGTTGGACATC
>JAYWCQ010000004.1:0-9361 GCA_043780435.1 Polaromonas sp. | reverse complement strand
AAAACGCTAAGTAAACCTAGATTTAGCCAAGAAACAAAATTTTGAATTTCAGGAAAAGGGTGATTGTATCAAAACCAAAAGCATGAATCGCGACAACGGCGCTATCAATAGCACTAATTCTTCAATAAACACCTCAAATGATTTCCCTGTGGGCAGCTTGGGAAGGGGTTTACTCGCCGAAGTCTCTGGCGTTGTCCAAGGCCACCGAGACGGCCACGGCTTTGTGATCCGAGACGACGGCGAAGCGGATATCTTCTTGCCTGTGAACGAAATGCGCGCCGTTTTGCACAAAGACCACGTCAAAGTCAGTATCGTGCGGCAAGACAGACGGGGTAGACCAGAAGGGCGTGTGACCGAGATTTTGGCACGCTCTGACCAGCCCATCATCGGGCGGCTGCTGTTTGAGAGCGGTATTTGGATCATGGCACCTGAAGACAAACGCTTCGGGCAAGACGTGCTGATTCCCAAAAGCGGCACGGGTGGCGCTAAAACCGGCCAAGTCGTGGTGGTGGAATTGACCGAGCCGCCGGCCTTGTTCGGCCAACCCGTAGGCCGCGTGATCGAGGTGCTGGGTGAGGTCGACGACCCGGGCATGGAAATCGAAATCGCCGTGCGCAAATACAGCGTACCGCATATTTTTTCAGAAGCCTGCATTGCTCAAGCCCGTGTGTTGCCCGACAAAGTGCGCCCGCAAGACAAAAAAGACCGCGTTGATTTGACCGATGTGCCCTTGGTCACCATCGACGGTGAAGACGCCCGCGACTTTGACGATGCCGTCTATTGCGAGCCCGCCAAAGTCGGCAGAGCCAAAGGTTGGCGCTTGCTGGTCGCCATTGCCGACGTGAGCCACTACGTTGAAAACGGCTCGGCGATTGATATTGACGCCTACGACCGCGCCTCCAGCGTGTATTTCCCACGCCGCGTCATCCCCATGCTGCCTGAAAAGCTGTCGAACGGCCTGTGTTCGCTGAATCCCGATGTCGAGCGTCTGTGCATGGTCTGCGACATGCTGGTCACCGCCAAGGGCGATGTGCACGCCTACCAGTTCTACCCCGCAGTGATGTTCAGCCACGCGCGTTTTACCTACACCGAAGTTGCCGCGATTTTGAGCAACACCAAAGGCTCAGAAGCCGCCAAACGCAAGGCACGGGTGCAAGATCTGCTGAATTTAAGCGACGTGTACAAAGCGCTGCTGTCGTCCCGCGCCGTGCGTGGTGCGGTAGATTTTGAAACGACCGAGACGCAAATTGTTTGCGACGAAAACGGCCGCATCGAAAAAATCATCGCCCGCACCCGCAACGAAGCGCATCGTTTGATTGAAGAAGCCATGTTGGCGGCCAACGTCTGCAGTGCCGACTACATCGCCCAAAGCAAACACGCCGGCCTGTTCCGCGTGCACGAAGGCCCGACGCCTGAAAAGCAGGAAACCCTGCGCAACTACCTCAAAGCCACGGGCATTCCGCTGACGATTGGCGACGACCCGAAACCGGGTGAATTTCAAGCTATTGCGCTGGCCACCAAAGACCGACCTGATGCGCTGCAAATCCACACCATGCTGTTGCGCTCCATGTCGCAAGCCATCTACACGCCTAGCAACAGCGGGCATTTCGGTTTGGCCTACGACGCGTACACGCACTTCACCAGCCCGATTCGCCGCTACCCAGACTTGCTGGTGCACCGCGTTATCAAAGCGATATTGACCAACGGGAAATACAAATTACCGACGCTGCCCACACCGGGCGAGGCGCAAGACAAACTGGCGAAGCGCTTGGCTTCAAGGGTGAAAGCACCCACGGCCAAAGCAGAAAAAACCGTCGCTCCCACCAAAGAAATCATGGCCTGGCAAGCCGCTGGCCTGCATTGCAGCGCCAACGAGCGCCGCGCCGACGAAGCCAGTCGCGACGTCGAAGCTTGGCTCAAATGCAAGTACATGCGCGAGTATTTGGGCGAAGAGTTCGACGGCGTGGTGAGCTCTGTCACCAGCTTTGGCCTGTTCATCACCTTGGATGCGATGTATGTCGAAGGCTTGATCCACATCACCGAGCTGGGTGGCGAATACTTCAAGTTCGACGAAGCCCGCCAAGAGCTGCGCGGCGAACGCACCGGCATTAAATACGCCATCGGCACGCGGGTGCGGGTGCAGGTCAGCAAGGTTGATTTGGACGCCAGAAAAATCGATTTCAGGTTCGTGCCCAAGGGTGACGACTTGCTCGCCCGCGCCATGAAAGATAAAGGCTACGGTGGCGAAAAATCTAGCTCATCCTACGGCGCGCCACGCTCTGATAGAAGCAAAACCAGCCACTCTGGTAATGCACATTCTTCAGACAAAGCGCCTAAATCAGCCGTGGCTGAGCGCAAAAGCAAAGCCAAAAAATCCAGCAAATCAGCCTCTGCAGTGAGTAAAACGGGACTTTCCAGCTTGTCTGGTCCAGGCCCGATGACGAAAAGCAGCGCCAAAGTCGCCGCTAAAAAAGAAAACAACGCTGGCGCTTTTAAGAAAAAAATGAAATCAAGAAGATAAATTTAAAGCTAAATATTAAGTTAAAAATTCAATAACCATGACAACCAATACAACGAAAACTATCACTACAAATTCAAAAACCGCCATCGTCACAGGCGCAGGCTCAGGTGTCGGCAAAGCGGCAGCTTTGGCGCTCTTGGCAGCGGGCTACAACGTTGTTTTAGCAGGCCGCCGCCTTGAGCCGCTGCAAGAAGCCATCACGCAATCTGGCGCGGGTTCAAAAGCTTTGGCCGTGTCAACAGATGTGTCAAAAATAGAATCCGTGCAAGCGCTCTTCTCCGCCACCGTCAAAGCCTTTGGCCGTGTCGATGTGTTGTTCAACAACGCCGGCGTCGGCAATCCGCCCGGCTCGTTTGAAGACTGGACGCTGGAGCAATGGCAAAACGTGGTGGACATCAACCTCACCGGCATGTTTTTGTGCATCCAACAAGCCTTCAAAACCATGAAAACGCAAACCCCACGCGGCGGCCGCATCATCAACAACGGCTCCATCTCATCCACCACCCCGCGCCCCAATTCGATGGCCTACACAGCCACCAAGCACGGCGTCCGCGGCATGACCAAAACCGCCAGCTTAGACGGACGTAAATACGACATCGCCGTAGGCCAAATAGACATAGGCAACGCAGCCACAGAAATGGCCGCCCGCATGGCCACAGGCATCTTGCAAGCCAATGGCAACATAGAAATCGAACCCTTGATGGACGTTAATATCGTCGGCCAGTCAGTCGTCTACATGGCCAGTCTGCCGTTGAATGCGAATGTGCTGTTCCACACGGTGATGGCGACGAATATGCCGTTTGTGGGGAGAGGGTGATTGCTATTTTTTGATAGTTGCTTAGGCAACAAATACTCTGGTTAAATGCATTTTCGTCACTATTTTTAAGTTATTTTAGAAATTACATCCAACTATGTTAATTAATTTGAAAATGTCCATGCTCTTGAAGATACAAGAGTCCAATTTCGATGTGAATGGGGTGTTCACCGAAGGGTGAATTGTCCTGAATTGGAATCTGACCCTAATTTATTTGTCTTCGGTCGTCCGCGCATGAAGTCAAAATTCCCCTTCAAATTTAAGATGCTATGAATGCCTCCCTCCTCACGGGGAGTAGGTAGTTAACAGGAGCATCAAGATGAAACAGCTGTCGATCAAATGGGGTAAGTGCGCGGGAGGATATCCCAGAGGATACGGCATCAAAGTGCCCAAATGTGGTAAACCGAAGTTTGCACTAACACCAAAGGGAGATCCAGTGTGTATCGTAACGCAAAACACAGCGTGGTAGGCATCGAAGCCTGCGTAGGTTCTAACCGCTGGGCACGTGAATTTGAGAAACTTGGCCATCAAGTCTTGCTGATACCAGCCTAAAGCGTACTCCCATTCGTCACAGGCAACAAGACCGATGCCAGCTATGCCAGAGGCATCTGGCTGGCTGTGCAACAGCAAGGTGTGAAGTTTGTCGCCCTCAAAAGCACAACCCAACAAGCCACACTCACGCTGCATCACCAGCGCGAACTGATGATGAAGATACATTTCAGCCAAAGAGCAAACGTATGAAGGCCATCACAAGAGCGCCAAGCCAGTGATGGCGTGACAAATGTATGGCATAGTTAGCAACCACTTTGTAAGAAAAATTTACCCCCCAATTGGAAGGAGAGTGAGGCCGCGAAGAGCGAGAAAGATGTAAAACCAAGTCAGACCGTGACAAACTAAACCTGTAATTCTCCTCGGACATCAATAGTCCGCGAAAAAGATGAGGTGTTTGTCAGCGAATATGCATCGGGGCCAGCTACGGTTGTGATTGAGAAATCAAACACGACTCAAGCACTCAAGGCCGTATATAAGGTTGCAGCCGACTTATTTTACAAATTTTAAGCAATTTGTTCTTGCTATCCGGGAGGCATTCATATGAGGGGGATTTAGATCATAGTTGCTGAGCTACTATTTGCTATAAATAAAATAGCACTTTAGGCAGTAAATACAACGGATAGAGCCATATTATTGCCTATTTTACCTACATTCCCGCATAATTCGGCCCGCCGCCGCCTTCTGGCGTCACCCAGACGATATTTTGCGTCGGGTCTTTGATGTCGCAGGTTTTGCAGTGCACGCAGTTTTGGGCGTTGATTTGCAGGCGGTCGGAGTTGTCTTCGTTTTTGACGAATTCGTAGACGCCGGCGGGGCAGTAGCGGGCTTCGGGGCCGGCGTATTTGGCCAGGTTGATAGCCACGGGGACGGACGCGTCCTTCAAGGTCAAATGCGCGGGTTGCTGTTCTTCGTGGTTGGTGTTGCTGATGAAGACACTGCTCAAGCGGTCAAAGGTCAGTTTGCCATCGGGTTTTGGGTAGACGATGGGTTTGCAGTCTGACGCGGGTTTCAGGTAGGCGTAGTCTGGCTTGTCGCGGCGCAGCGTCCAGGGGATGTGGCCGCGCAGGACGAATTGTTCGAAGCCGTTCATCAGGGTTGCGACGGTCAGGCCGTGTTTGAACCAGTTTTTGAAATTGCGGTCTTTGTTCAGCTCGGTGTGCAGCCAGCTTTTCTCGAAAGCTTCGGGGTAGGCGGTCAACTCGTCGTGCTGGCGGCCTGCCACTATCGCGTCATAGGCCGCTTCTGCAGCTTGCATGCCGGTTTTGATGGCGGCGTGGCTGCCTTTGATGCGGCCCACATTCAGGTAGCCGGCGTTGCAGCCGATCAATGCGCCACCCGGAAACACGGTTTTGGGCAGGGCGTTGATGCCGCTGGCGTTGATGGCGCGTGCGCCGTAGCCCAGGCGCTTGGCCGTCACTTCGCCTTTGTCGTTTTCAAGGTAATAACGCACATTCGGATGGGTTTTCCAGCGCTGGAATTCTTCAAACGGGCTCAAATACGGGTTGCTGTAGCCCAAGCCGGTGACAAAGCCGAGCGCGACTTTGTTGCCTTCTAGGTGGTACAAAAATGCGCCGCCATAGGTGTCGGCATCCATAGGCCAGCCGGCGGTGTGCATCACAAAGCCGGGTTTGTGGCGGGCGGGGTCAATCTCCCACAGCTCTTTGATGCCCAAACCCCAACTTTGCGGGTCGCGGTCTGCGTCGAGTTTGAATTTTTCAATCAGCTGCAAGCCCAAATGGCCACGCGCACCTTCGGCAAACACGGTGTATTTACCCAGCAGCTCCATGCCAAGCTGGAAACTTTCCATCGGCTCGCCATCTTTGCCGATGCCCATGTTGCCGGTGGCGACACCTCGAACTGCACCGGATTCAGAATACAAAACCTCTGCGCCCGTGAAGCCAGGGAAGATCTCCACGCCCAACGCCTCCGCTTGCTCGCCCAGCCACTTGGTGAAAGCCCCCAAACTGATGATGTAGTTGCCGTGGTTGTGTGCAAAGGGTGGCAAAAAGATGTTGGGGACGCGAAAGCTGGATTTTTCACCCAAGAAGATATAAGCGTCATCGGTCACCGGCTGGTTCAGCGGCGCACCCAGTTCTTTCCAGTTGGGGAACAGCTCGTTCAACGCAATCGGGTCCATGATCGCACCCGACAAAATGTGTGCGCCGGGCTCAGAGCCTTTTTCCAGCACGACGACCGACACATCGGTGCCTTTTTCGGCAGCCAGCTGCTTCAAGCGGATGGCGGTCGCCAATCCACCGGGGCCGCCACCGACGACGACGACGTCGTATTCCATGGATTCGCGCGGGCCGTGCGTGGCGAGGATCTCTTGTGGGGTCATGGTAGGCTCTCTTGTTTTAAGGTGCTATGTCAGTTGATGCCATTTTAGAGTGAGTTTTGTGGGAATTTTGTCGCTTATGCTTCAATCAGGTCGCAATTAGGTGGGGAGTTCATATCTGGAAAGAATTCTGAAGATGCAGGTGTTCCATGCAGGTATTTAAGGGGAAAAGCGGTGGTATTCTGGCCGGTTTGGCCGCTGGCGCACTCTGGGGCTTGGTGTTCGTCACACCGCGCATGGTGTTAAGTGATTCGAATTCCTCAGCAGGATTTACGTCCATAGATTTAACGGCAGGACGCTTTTTGAGCTACGGCTTGATGGCAGCTGTGTTGATGTTCCTCGGTTTACGTACTAAGCAGCTGCCCACGCTGAACCAAGCATTTGCCGCTTTGGTCTTGAGTTTGCTGGGTTTTACCGGCTATTACTTGCTGCTGGTGCTCGCCATCAACGACGCCGGCACGGAAATGCCCACGCTCATCATCGGCACGATTCCGATTTGGGTGGTGTTTCTGGGCAAACAGCAGGGCTTGAGTTTTCGAAGCTTGTTGCCGGGTTTGCTGCTCACGGCTGGCGGTTTGGTGCTGATGGCGTATGTGCAATTGCAGGGTCAGACTGACATTCAGAGCACGGTTCAAAGTCAAATCAAAGCACCAGAAAACTATTGGCGCGGCATCGCTTATGCCCTCGCTTCCATGGTGTGTTGGACGATTTTTGCGATTTTTAACTCAGCTTGGCTGAAAAAACACACCGAAGTCAGCGCGGCAGACTGGGCAAACTGGCTGGGCGTGGCCACGGGTTTGGGTGCATGGCTGCTGTGGTTGTTGGCGGGTTCTGACCTGAAACCCATGTCGAGCGACCCCAAATTCATCCCCTTCGTCATCATTTGCATAGCAACTGGCCTAGGCTCAGCTTGGCTGGCCACCATCTGCTGGAACATTGCCAGCCAGCGGCTCAGCGCCAGTTTGTGCGGACAGTTGATTGTGAGCGAGACGGTTTTTGCCTTGGTTTACTCGTCGTGGTGGGACGGTCAAATGCCTGCTGGGTTGGCTGTTTTTGCCAGTGCGTTGTTTGTGCTGGGAATTTTGGCTAGTATCAAGGCACATCGCTAAAACTATTGATCAGGTCTGGTAAAGTTTTAACGTTTCCCCGTTCGCCCTGAGGTATCGAAGGGTCGGTTCACTCGCAGACGCTTTGATAGCTCAGCGTGAACGGTTCAAACTTCACTAGGTCACGTCAGTAAAATCGGAATCAATTCAACATGAAATTCATCATCCCCGAAAAGAAAAAGCTCGTCTACGAGATGTCCATGCCCATCCGCTGGGGCGATATGGATGCAATGGGGCACGTCAACAACACGATTTACTTTCGGTATTTAGAGACTTGCCGCATCGACTGGATGAGTTCGATTGGTGCCTTGCCAGACGCCCAAGGCGACGGTCCGGTCATCGTCAACGCGTTCTGCAATTTCTACAAACAGCTGGAATACCCGGGCGATGTGGTCGTGAAAATGTACGTCAGCGACCCCGCCAGAACCACGTTTGAAACCTGGGGAACCATGGAGCGAGCCGACCAACCGGGCGTGATTTACGCTGCCGGCGGCGCGACGACTATTTGGGTGAATTTCCCGAAACAGAAGTCACATGACTTACCGGATTGGATGCGCCAGATCGTGACAGTGGATTGAGTCAAAACACGTAAATCCGGAAAAATATAATGCCAAATATGGCTATAGCCGTCGTATTAATTGTCTAAGGTGCTATAAAATTAGTATAAATCCCAAAGAAACTCCGACAAGCTCAGCCCGAACGGGTAGGGGATGAAGCTCTTTTAACGAACCGCCCGCCAGCTAGCTGTATGGCTTTCCAGACAGGTCACCGCCAGCATGTGGATGGGTTTGACGTTTTGGCTACGGGTAAAATCCAGCCGTTTTGTCCCCCAATGTTCCCAACGGTTGACCAAGCCTTGTTGTTCTAAATGACCGTTGTACAGCGCATGGATGCGTCGGTGCGTGGCTTCTTGGCCGATGAAATTTGCCACGGTGGCTCTGACAGGCGCGTATTCTTCGGTCTCAGGCAACTGCTTCGCACAGTCGCGCACGGCATCGATAAAGCTTTGCTCACCCACCGGAAAGCGCATCGACAGGGCGTTCTCAGTCATCGAATCTTGAGTACGACTTCAAGATACTCACTGGGTACCACCATCGACCCATCGACTGCGCGGTTGAAATGTTGCACGAGTTTGATCACATCGGCAGAAAATGACGCCTGTTTGTCTGCGCCTACTGCGATGAACGCCTTTTGCATCGGACCGTAGTAGGTGCGAAACGTGTCGAACCAGTGCTGTGGCGAGCGGTAGCGAAACACAAAATTCTTCCGCTCCGTCTTAAGCGTATCGATCCGCTTACCAAACAGCACACGCAGGTGTTCTTCCGTGCCCCAAAGCGATGGTGACTTGATGCCTGCGGGGGGTGGATTATAGCGGCCGATCAACTTGAACAACTCACCGATGAAGCTGGTCGGTGTCCAATTTGCCAAGCCTATTTTGCCGCCAGGCTTGCACACCCGGGCGAGTTCACCGGCCGCCCGTTCCTGATCGGGCGTGAACATCACACCGAACGTGGATAGCACGATGTCAAACGATGCGTCGGGATAGGGGAGGTTTTCCGCATCTGCTTCTTCAAACTGTATGGCCATACCCTCGGCACTCGCCCTCGCTCGACCACGTTCTAAGAGCGCACCCACATAATCGGTCGAGACAACGTCGCACCAGCGTCGCGCCGCCGCCAATGTCGCGTTGCCATTGCCGGCAGCAACATCAAGCACACGCTGGCCTGCGCGTAAATCGAGCGATTCGCACAGGTTTTCACCGACGATCTGCAAAGTGGTGCCAATCACGGCATAGTCGCCTGCGGACCAGGCCACTTGCTGCTTTTGCTTGACGGCAACAAAATCGGCGACGGGTGGGGGGGATAAGGTTTCCATGAATGTACTCCTGAAGAATGGTTTTCTCACGTCGTGAAAGGCCTTAGCCTTTCACCTTTTCGATCATGTGATTGATGACATGGCTGTGCTGGTTCTGTGGGCTGAACATGATGATCTCGGCGTCGGCATCGACCTTCACGTTGTGCCCCGGCGGCCAG
>JAYWCQ010000003.1:0-8661 GCA_043780435.1 Polaromonas sp. | reverse complement strand
CTCGGCAACTTCGACCGCCACTACGGCATCTTTACGGGCTGCGGAACTTCCATCCCTTACGACACGAGCACCAGCGGCAATGCTGCGGCCTGCTGCTAGTCGTTTTACATGGAATTAGCACTCATTGCAGTCGCTTTATTTTTAGCGTTGAACAATGGCGCCAATGATAATTTCAAAGGTTTTGCCACGGTTTGGGGTTCAGACACACTGAGTTATCGGCAAGCATTGACGTTAGCGACGCTAGCATCCTTAGCAGGTAGTGTTGCATCGTGGTTGTTAGCAGATAACTTGATTCAGCAGTTTTCTGGCAGAGGTTTGGTGCCGAATGCTATTGCGAGTACTCCCGCTTTCATCACGAGCGTGGCGTGTGGCGCCGCAGTCACCGTGTTTTTAGCAACTCGGCTGGGATTTCCGATTTCAACAACGCATGCACTGATAGGCGGGTTGATAGGCGCCGGCCTAGGGCAAGTGGGTGGACAAGTAGATTTCAACAAACTGTTGCATGCCTTTTTTGTGCCACTTTTAATTAGTCCGCTGATAGCGGCAAGCTTAGGGCTGGCGCTTTACAAAATAGTAGGTATGCGGAAAGTAGAAAACGATTGCGCTTGTCTTGTTGATGCAGTACCTATGAGGAGCTTGACATCCACCAATGCCGTCATGTTCGGCACGGGTATGCCCATCATCGTGATCAATGACAAAGCCAGTTGTGACAACATCGGAACGCAAGCACAGTTTTCAATCTCTGGTTTATTGAAAAAAATTCACATTGGATCAGCAGTCACCATTTGCTTTGCACGCGCAGTGAATGACACGCCCAAACTGGCAGCACTGCTGTTTGCTGCTCAATTTACCAACCAAAAACTTCCTATTGCGTTGGTTGGCCTATTCATGGCTGCGGGTGGTTTGGTTTTTGCGAAGCAAGTAGCGACAACCATGAGCCGAAAAGTAACGCGCTTGGACGATACACAAGGTCTGACCGCCAATTTAATAACCGCCAGCTTGGTTTTAATGGCTAGCAAGTTTGGTTTACCTGTATCTACAACACACGTATCTGTAGGTGCCATAGCTGGCGTGGGAGCAAGCGCAGGCACTTTAAATTTGCAGGCTTTGCGTAGTATTTTGCTGTCTTGGCTAGCCACATTGCCTTTAGCACTTGTGGTTGCATGGACAGTTTCTAAGTTGCTTTAAGTTCACAAAGCGACGCATAAGTTGCAAAAAACTGCATTTGCGGTTACAAACTGTGTGCTAGCCGCGCCTAACCTTGGGTTAAGCATGGCTAACGTTTGCGTAAATTTCGAATTGTTTTAAAAAAATTCGATGAATGAATCACCACACTTTTTAACCAGGAGAATTTCATGGCCGGAAAATTTGAGCTGAAAAAATCTAAAAATGGCAAAACTTTTTTTAACTTGCTAGCCAGCAATGGACAAATTATTTTGGCCAGTGAAATGTATGAGTCAAAATCCAGCGCCATGAATGGCATCGCTTCTGTGCAAAAAAATTCAGCGGACGTTGGCCGCTTTGCAAAATTAGAGGGCAAAAACAAATCGCCCTACTTTGTGCTCAAAGCTGGCAACCACCAAGTGATTGGCAAAAGCGAGATGTACGAATCCGAAAAAGCCCGCGATAACGGCATCAAGTCCGTGCAAACCAATGGCCCAAGCGCGAAAACAGTTGATTTAACGGCCTAAATTTCACGTCACCTCTAAAAGCGCTGAATAGCAATATTCAGCGCTTTTTTGTTTCCGCTGCACAAGATCTGCTCATACGCATGTGTTTGAGGTATTCTCCAAAGCTATGACAAGCCAAAAATCCCCAGCCAAAGCCCAAATTCACTACAGCATTGAACTGTTTGACCTGAACGCGCATCTTTACCAAGTCACGCTCACCATCGCCGAGCCAGCCATCACGCAGCATGTGTCGCTGCCGGTATGGATTCAAGGCAGCTACTTGGTACGGGAATTTGCTAAAAACCTGCAAAAGCTCACCGCCTTTCAAGGCAAACAGCGCGTGGATGCCGTGCAATCGGATAAATGCTCTTGGCAATTAGACTGCGACTCTTCGAAGCCCTTGCTGATCACCTACCAAGTGTTTGCACTTGATAATTCAGTGCGTACTGCCTGGCTAGACGATGCGCGTGGCTTCTTCAACGGCACAAGCATATGTTTACGCGTTGAAGGGCAAGAAGACACGGCTCACGTTTTGGAACTGAAGTCGCTTTCAAGCAAGCGCAATTGGCAGGTTGCGACGGGTGCCACGCCACTAAAAATTAACAAGCAAGGTTTTGGCAGTTACTCATTTGCCGATTACGATGAGTTGGTTGATTGCCCGTTTGAATTGGGCACATTTTGGAGTGACAATTTCACTGTGCGCGGCGTGAAACACCGCTTTGTGGTGGCGGGTGCGACAGCTACATTTGACAGCGCTAAATTATTAGCCGACACGCAAAAAATTTGTGCCACTGCGATCGTATTTTGGCATGGTAAGTCTTCAAAGCCACCGTTTAAAAATTACGTGTTTATGCTGAATGCTGTGGATGATGGTTATGGCGGCTTAGAACACCGCAATTCCACAGCGCTGATTTGCAAGCGACAAGACTTACCGCGCCTTGGGGAAGCCAAACAACCCGTTGGCTACACCACGCTGCTGGGCTTGATCAGCCACGAATATTTCCACACATGGAACGTCAAGCGACTGCGCCCTAAAGAGTTTGCGGAATTCGACTACTCTCAAGAAAATTACACAGAGCTGTTGTGGTTTTTTGAAGGTTTCACCAGCTATTACGACGACCTGCTGCTGCGACGAGCAGGTTTGCTAGACGATGCACAGTATTTAGACCTACTCTGCAAAACCGCCAACCAAGTGGCGCAAACACCTGGCCGCAAAGTGCAGGCCGTGGCTGAAGCCAGCTTTGACGCTTGGGTGAAATACTACCGCCCTGAGCCGAACACGGCTAACGCCACCGTGAGCTACTACACCAAAGGCGCTTTGGTGGCGCTGTGCTTTGACTTGACACTGCGTGCAGAAGGCAAAACCACGCTAGATGACGTGATGCGCGGTTTGTGGCTACGCTGCAAAGCAGGCCCTATGTCTGAACGCGATTTTGCAACCGTTCTTGAAGAGCTTGGTGGACGCTCATTTGCTAAGGAAATCAAAGCATGGGTGCACGGCACGGGCGAATTGCCGGTGCGGGAATTGTTAGTCAAGCACGGCGTGGTCGTTTCTGATGAGCCGGCTCAGCTTCAGCAGCGCTTGGGTTTGCGTGTAGCAGAAGCCGGCGGCATCAACATCAAAGTCGTGCTTAGTGGCGGAGCTGCGGAAAAGGCTGGTTTTGCTGCAGGCGATGAATGGTTAGGCATCACTCTAGGCGCAGGAAGCAATACTCAAAGCTGGCGGATTCATAAACTTGAGGACTTGGCGCAGTACATCACCGAGCAAGCGGCAAAAAGCCAAAAACTCACCGCCATCGTTGCGCGTGACAAGCGGCTCATTCATTTAACCTTGAACTGGCCGGCCAAGTCTGCAGAGCGGACTTGGCAATTCAAGGCGGCTAAAGAAGTCAGTGAAGCGAAGCAGCTCAGCGCTTGGCTGGCCGCTTAGCTTTTACTCGCATTAACCTAATTTACGCCGCGCCAGCACGCCTTGTGAGAGCGTTTCCAACACAGCAACCGAGTCGTCCCAGTCAATACAAGCATCTGTGATGCTCTGACCATAGGTCAATGCGGACGGCTGGTCTTTGCCTGGGGTGAATTTTTGCGCGCCAGCTTGCAAATTGCTTTCAACCATGACCCCGAAGACGCTTTTTGAACCGCTGCTGAGCTGCGCTGCGATGTCTTTGGCAACTTCGATTTGCTTCTCGTGCTGTTTGCTGCTGTTGGCGTGGCTGCAGTCGACCATCAAAGTTGGCGGCAGTTTGGCGGCGACCAAGTCTTTGCAGGCTGCGGCCACGCTGGCTGCATCGTAATTGGGCGCTTTGCCGCCACGCAGAATGACGTGACAATCTGGATTGCCGTTGGTTTGTACGATCGCCACCTGGCCGTTTTTGTGGATAGACAAAAAGTGGTGGCCGCCAGCTGCCGCTTGGATCGCATCCGTCGCGATCTTGATATTGCCATCGGTGCCATTTTTGAAGCCAATCGGTGCAGAAATGCCTGATGCCAACTCGCGGTGAACTTGGCTTTCAGTCGTACGTGCGCCTATTGCTCCCCAGCTGATCAAGTCGCCCAAATATTGCGGTGAAATAACGTCTAAAAACTCGCTACCTGCTGGCAAGCCAAGGCGGTTGATTTCAATGAGCAACTGACGCGCCATGCGCAGACCTTCGTCGATGCGGTAGCTTTCGTCCAAGTAGGGGTCGTTGATCAAGCCCTTCCAACCCACCGTTGTACGTGGTTTTTCGAAGTACACGCGCATGACAATTTCAAGCGTGCCTGCATATTTAGCACGCTGAACGAGCAACTTTTTTGCGTATTCGAGCGCGGCTACAGGGTCGTGAATCGAGCATGGCCCCATGACAACCAAAAGTCTGTCGTCCTGAGCGACCATGATGTCATGGATGGTTTGGCGGGTGTGGCTGATCAATGATTCAGCGGCTGTGCCCTGAATCGGGAAAAAGCGTATGAGATGTTCTGGGGGCGGTAACACGGTGATGTCCTTGATGCGTTCGTCGTCGGTTTGACTGGTTCTGTCATTGCTGTGAACGTTTTTTGGATACCAAGGCTCGTTTGCGGTGTTTGTCATGTCATCACTCCTGTAAAACTGTTGAAAATAAATAAAACCGAGAAAAAGCAGACGGGCAAAAAAAAACCGCCAAGACTGTTGTCTGGCGGTTTGCTCGAGAAGGGTTTGCTTGGGGTTTACTTAAGCAATTGCCTCTCGTCCGCCGGGGACTGAGAACCAAAAATAAAAGTAAAAGAAGCTGAACTTCGCGATTTGCATGGTGTCAACTGTAGCACAAGTCTTGCGATGTCTGAGAAAATAGCCATTATGAATAAATTGAACAAATTTGCCTATGCATGTGTAGCCGCTGTCATTGTGGCCATGGGTGCTTATGTTTTTGTGGGTACGGGTGTGACGACAGCACCAGAATCTACCTTTGTCCTGCTAGATGGCTCAAAAATCAACACCGCCAGCCTCAAAGGCAAAGTCACTCTGGTTAACTTTTGGGCCACCAGCTGCACCACGTGTGTGGCGGAAATGCCGAAAATCATCGCGACTTACGACAAATACAAAACCAAAGGGTTCGATACTGTGGCCGTAGCCATGAGCTACGACCCACCAGCCTATGTGGTCAACTACGCTGAAACGCGCAAATTACCATTCAAAGTCGCCATCGACAACACGGGCGCGGTGGCCAAAGCGTGGGATGAAGTGAAGCTAACGCCTACAACTTACATCGTCAACAAACAAGGTCAAATCGTGAAACGTTATGTGGGTGAGCCTGACTTTGCAGAGCTGCATGTGTTGATTGAAAAACTCTTAGCGGCGTCTTGAAACCTACTATTACCGACAAACACAGTCCAGCAGCGAATACCGCCATAGTTTAAGTAAAATATGGCTATAGCCGGCGTATTATATGCATACACCGCTATTTAAATTATAGCAACAAGCACTTTTTAGAATCAATTTTCTTTAATTCGCTTTAACTTGGAACGAGTCGTGGCAGTTTTTGCAAGAGCCACCCGTCGCGGCAAAGGCGGTTTTGATGCTGTCTAAATTACCCGATTTTGCAGCTGCTTCTAACTTTACCGTCTCAGCCATTAATTTCTCATACGATTCCTTAAATTTGGCACCCTCTTTCCAAATTTCAGGTTTGGCACGCGTTTTTAGCGCCTCCGTGTCTGGCGTGAAAGCTGGCCACGGCAGGGTGCTCATCGTTGCCACAACGTGTGCACTGTCTTGAGCCACCTTCGCATCAAAAGGTGCCCGACCATTGACCATGGCACCAATACGACCAAAGTGATTACCCATGACGGTCATCACACTTTGGCGGTACTTGGCAGCGTCTTCCGGCTTTTGAAACTGCGCACTGGCAGGTGCTGAAAATGCAATTGCTGCAACTGTCAGGGCAAAAGTGGCTACGGTTAGGAGTGCTGATGGCTTATTCATAGATTTCCTTAAGTAGAATGTTATTAACCAACCGAGAATCTGGCAAATCCGTGACTTGCTTTTATGCTGACTTATTAGGTCTTGAAAAGTTCAAGCTTGTGTTCTTAAATTCGGGTAACTACCAATCGATCTTATGAATAGCCATCACACCACCACGCGGGTATGGGATTTACCGACGCGAATTTTCCATTGGGCATTGGCCTTTTGCGTGTTCGGCCTGCTCATCACAGGTTTCACAGGTGGCGAGGCCATGGCGTGGCATTACCGCTTTGGCTACTGCGTTTTGACCTTGTTGTTGTTTAGACTGGTTTGGGGCATCGTGGGAGGTAGATGGTCGCGTTTCGCATCGTTTATTTATGCACCCAGCAATATACTTCGCTATCTCAAAGGCCAGGGTGACCCGCTGCATTCGGTCGGCCACAACCCCTTGGGTGCTTTTTCGGTGTTTGCGATGCTCGCGCTGCTGCTTGTGCAAGTCAGTACGGGATTGATCAGTGACGACGAAATTTCAGCCGCCGGTCCTTTGACCAAGTTTATCTCGAACGCAACGGTCAGTTTAGCTTCTGCCTACCATGTGACGATAGGCAAAATAGTGGTGATATTTTTAATCGTCACCCATGTCGTGGTGATTTTGTTTTACCTCTATAAAAAACAGGAAAACCTCATCAAACCCATGTTGCATGGCGATAAATTACTGCCAGCCAGCACGCCTGCCTCTACCGACACCGCAGCGACGCGCAGTTTAGCACTGGTTATACTGCTGGTTTGCGCTGCTGCTGTGTATTGGCTGGTCAGCTTAGGTGGCTGAATGACATGGGTAAAGTTTTTGTCTAATATTCAGCTCGTTATATCCACGTCTGCCGATGATCTGGCAGCGACATCTGGCGTTTTTCGCGAGTATGCAATCAGTTTGGGCTTTGACCTGTGCTTCCAAGATTTTGAGGGTGAAATTGCTAATTTGCCGGGTGACTATGCCACACCTCGAGGTGCGTTGCTGCTTGCACACGTTGATGGTGCGATTGCAGGCTGCTGCGCTTTACGGCCTTTGGATTCAAGTGACTATGTGAACGCGGCTGAGATGAAGCGCTTGTATGTACGCCCTGCCTTTCGCGGCTTGGGTTTGGGGCGACAGCTGGCTGAAGCTATTTTGGATGCAGCGCGCATGTCTGGCTATGACAGTGTTCTACTAGACACATTGAACGACATGGAGATTGCACGCGCGATGTACGAGGAGCTTGGGTTCAAGGAAATTCCACCTTATTACCACAACCCCTTGGCTGGGGCGCATTATCTTAAAGTTGATCTTTAAAATAAGCAATTAGTCGGCATATCTATTGTCTAGATTGCTACTAAAATAGCATCAATCTAGAGCTTCGAGCGTGCGAAATTTACGCTTTAGCTTGTGCGAGCATGGTTGCTGCGTCGCTCACTTCAAACTTACCTGGGGCTTCAATGTTCAAAGTCGCTACTTTGCCATCTTTGATCAGCATAGAGTATCGGCTGCTGCGCAAACCCATGCCTTTGCCGCTTAAATCCAGCGTCAAACCTGTTGCTTTTGTAAAAACAGCATCGCCATCAGCCAACATGCGCACTTTACCGACTGCTTTTTGATCGCGCGCCCAAGCACCCATCACGAAAGCGTCGTTGACGCTGACGCACCAAATCTCGTCAACGCCGGCGGCTTTGAAGTCTTCTAGGGTATTGATATAGCCAGGCACATGTTTGACCGAGCATGTAGGCGTAAAAGCTCCTGGCAAAGCAAACAAGGCAATGGTTTTACCTGCAGTGGCTTTGCTAACGTCTACCGCGTTCGGGCCGAGGCTACAGCCTTCGCCTTCAACGTCTGAGAACTCCATGAGAGTTGCTGTGGGTAGGGTATCGCCGACTTTGATCATGATGCTTCCTTCTAAAGTAAAAATGTATGCCGCGCTCTTTCATCCTGAATTCAAATGAGTTCAGACTGTTCAAACGAGGCTGTATTGTCGCAAAAACAAGCCATCAAAAACAAAAGCGGCTCACATAGTGAGCCGCTTTATAGGGACATTCAGTTGAAGCCTAATAAGGCTTCAACTTAGTTTTCCTTAAACTTCGATAGCTTTCTGAACCAAACGGGTAGCAACCCAGTTTTTGGTTTTAGAAATTGGACGGCTTTCGGTAATTTCGATGGTGTCACCCAATTTGTACTCGCCCTTTTCGTCATGGGCGTGGTACTTGCTGGATTTTCCAACGATCTTGCCATAGAGCTCGTGTTTAACACGGCGCTCGATCAGCACAGTCACTGTTTTGGTACGCTTGTCGCTGACCACCTTGCCAACCAAGGTGCGCTTGAGGGATGTTTTAGCTTCCGTCATTTAGTTGCTCCTTATTTGGCGGTTGTAGATGCAGCTGCTTGCTGTTGACCAAGAATGGTCTTCGCGCGAGCAATGTCGCGACGTGCAGAACGCAGCGTAGCGGTGTTGGTGAGTTGTTGCGTGGCTTTTTGCATGCGCAGACCGAAGTGGGCTTTTTGCAAAGCTTTGACTTCAGTTTGCAGACCAGCAACGTCTTTTTGGC
>JAYWCQ010000002.1:0-3975 GCA_043780435.1 Polaromonas sp. | reverse complement strand
CTCAAAGACGCGACGTATTTTCAGCGCTGTTTTGTCGATGCAGGGGCGCTGTGTTGGCCCAATGGTCTGGAGTTGTCGGGGCAGCGGGTTTTTGAATTGAGCACGCTATTGCAAACGCATTGAGGTTTGCAGGCAGGGTCGGCCTTTCGCCGTGCGAATGGATTTATATGTAGCCTGCAGTCCGTCCCATCGACCGACGGCCCCCGCTTTCTACGCAACGCGCCGGAGTCGAAATTGTTTGCTGCGCAGCACGACCCTTAAGAGGGAACGCGGCTTTCACAGCGCGTGCGATGACATCAGGCCGGTCAAGAAATGGGTGATTTATCTGGGGGCTGAGGCGTACCCACTGCGTGACGAGATTCAGGTCATGCCTTTGGATGCCGCCATGCGGGACTTGGCGGATAGGCGCGGGGATTGAGACCGTGAACTGCGCCCGCTACTCTGTGCGAAAACCGGGAACCTGAAAAGTACGGTTGGTAGGCACTCGGATTTAATTGGGTTCTGACCCTCAAGATCCTCTCATATCCCTGGGCTAGCTTTCCGGATTGGATTCCGCCTGTGACTTTCCGCAAGCAACGACATGGCTGGCCAACAGCGCCTCTGCCGGGAGGGACGCCAGGACGAACTGGCCATCAATCCATCTTGAGGTCTGGATCACCGCCTCCATGGATCGCACGCCGTGCAGATAGTCCCACTTATGCAGGAAATAATCAATCACCTCGACTTGTATGCTGGCTTCGCTTTCCGCTGCTGGGCTCACTGCGGGCCTCAGGATGGGCTTCGCATGCTGCATCAGCAGCATACGCAAAAGCATCGCACGCCTGATTTTGACCAGCCGCTTCTTCGATTCATCGTCCTCCTCGCACGGATTGATGCTCAGGATGTCCAGATGTCCTCGCAGGCGGCTAAGGAAGTCATTGATCTTCACCTGCTTGCGTTTCTCAGGATCGTTATGCAGCATTTCCTGGAACTGGGAAAACCGCGACGCCGTACCGCCCGAGAAAAGAAAAATCGCACGCCCAACCCGGTAGTCTTGTGCCTGTCCCCGGAACTTCCCATCTTGCATGGGCGCCAGAAAGTACTTGAGCCAGCCCAATGGTGCGCCACCGAAATCCGAGTCGAACTCGTCAAAGATGACCAACGGCACGTCCCCGCTGGACAGGACCCGATCCTGCACCAAGTGAAAGGCATCGGTCAACTGATCCACCACGCTGAATTGCGCCAGGTTGAAGGTCAGCGGTTCCCGGTTCGCGCTGCCCGGACTTACCGCTTTGAGTATCTGTTTCACCGCGAAGCTCTTGCCGGAACCTGGCGGACCGAACACCGCTATCGACAAGGGCTTGTCCCATTCCGCGTAATCCATGTATTTGTAGATGATTCTGGCCAAATCCAGGAAACTCGCAATCTCCCTGTCGTCCACCGTTTTGATGTCGCCGAATTCGAGGTAAGGGCAGGTAATGGCGTAGTAGGGGAACCAGGGATAGCCGGCGGGTTTGACTGGTGGCGGCGAATTGCCGTTCCGAAAAGCCGCATTCACACCCTTCGTGACAATTTGCCGCAGCTTGGCATCGCTGTACGGTTCAAAACCACATGAAGTGCTGTCGATGCGACGCCAGTTGCTGGCAATGTCCGCCCGGGTCCCCTCGAACTCAAGGGACGACAGAAGCAGCTCCTTCGCGTTCTTCTTCCCGATCTCTTTTTTCAGTTCGGCGAGCGCCTTAGCCCCAAGCGCTTCCTCAATCGACTTAAATGGATTGCCCGCCTTGAAGCCGTTTTTTGAGTAGAGATTGAACGCGGCGACACCCAATCTGATTGCAGGCCCCAAGTCCTTCCGCTTGTCGTGGTCGTCCCAGTCGGTGTAAATTTTCTTGACCACCGCAGCCAGCATTATCCAAAGTTTTCCAGGCATGAAGCCATACCTTTTCGGGTCGCCTTGCGCGCTCCGATCCCAGTTGGGACAGTAATGAGTCGCTCCCGTGACGGTCGGGCAGTCGACGTCGGGCGTCCTGTGCAAATGCAATGCCGCAGTCTCGCGAAAAACCACAACCAAATGCCGTCCCTTGGCGCTTAGGAAGTTCAGAGGCGCATTATCCAAATGTCCAACGACATCTCGAACGGCTTGTTCGATAGACCCGTACTCGACGATGGGTAGGCCGTACTTGCGCAGCGAGTCGGCAGTAATCAAAACTGTCGTCCGCGTGCACTTCTTGTTGATGGAGTCGACGAGCTCGTTGAGCCTATCGTCATTGAGGTCGTCCTCGATCGCAAGCACCACCGAGTCGTTGGCGCAGAGTCCGCCCAAAAAGTCCTTCAGAGGACCGAGTGCCCCGCGCCGGTCGATGCCACGGTCATAAATGACTGCAAGCTTCGGTCCCGGCGGCGATGGGGCCACAGGAATCCAATTCGCCAACTGGGCTTTAAAGTCAAACTGGTCCGCTGGTTCCGTATCCTGTTCCGAATCTGCATTTGCCCGTATGTCGCGAGCCAGGCGTAGCACCTGGTCTTGCTTGCTGCCGCCAGATGCCTTGGGGAAGTAAGCCAGCTCGGCGATGAAGACCGTACTCGCTTTGATCACCTTTGCCCTGTCGGTGTTTAGCGTCGCGTAGTTGGATAAGAGCTCGGAGGCGGGGATTGCGTTTTTGATCATCTTCTGGATCAGCGGCGCGCCAACCCAATCGGCACGGCGATCGAATCGATTTTTTTCCTCACTGCTTGGGGTCAGGATGATTTGCCACGCAAAATCACCCAGAACAACAATTTCGGGAACAGTCTTAGTCATGGCAACCTCTCCTTGCTTCTTCTTCGATTAACTGGTGTTATCTACCTCCAGTCATCGAATGTCAAGGGTCAGTTGCGTCCCACGAAGTAGATATTTTCGCAAATGCCACAACGTATTTTTTGATAAACACCAGCGTGTGCGACATGGTGGATGCAAACCCATAAAAGGTTTGCGTATGCCAAGAAACAGCCCGTTCCACACTAATCTGGCAACCGAGCTATAGCTGTCCTCCATGACGTGCCAGCAGGCCCGGACGGCCCAGTTACGACCGCAACCCTCAACCCTGCCGCACCGGCATGATGTGTACCGCTTCGGGCGGAATATGCAAATAGAGGACGGCCCCGGGCGCTGCGCCGAGTTGCCGCAGCAGGGCGCTTGACAGGTTCAGCGTGATGCATTGGCAGGGCAGTTGCGCCGGAACCAGCGTACACAGGCTGATCTCGCCCAGCGGCAAGACCTCGCGCACGGTGCAGGCCAGGGTGTTGGCCGACGGCGCACCGGCCTGTGCCGACATATCGAGCAGCTCACCGGCCACCACCCAGGACACCTCGGCACCGTCGTCCAGTCGCTTTTTGTCCACCACGTTCAAGGAAATCCGCGCAGCGTCGGCCGCATCGCCATGCCACACCAAGCGGCCCAGGCCCGGCGCATCGGCCGCGGTGCCCGAAAAAAACTGTCCCTGAAAATGATTCTGGATCCCGACCAGCTCGGCCACGCGGGCGTTGCGCGGGCTGGCAAACACCTTGGCTGGCGGCCCGATCTGCAGCGACTCGCCGGCGTCCAGAATCACTACCCGGTCGGCCAGCCGCCGCGCCTCGTTCAAATCGTGTGTGACCAGCACCATCGGGATCGCAATGCGCTGGCGCAGCGCGGCCAGTTCGTGGTACAGGGTCTGGCGCGTGGGCGCATCGACGGCTGAAAAGGGTTCGTCGAGCAGCAACACTTGCGGCTCGCGTGCCAGTGCCCGCGCCAGCGCCACGCGCTGCTGCTGGCCGCCGGACAGATGGGCGGGTCGGCGATGTTGCAGGCCAGCCAGACCCATGCGCTCAAATAAAGCATCCAATTGCTCTTTAGCCCAGGTATTACCTGCGGCGAGCGCTACGTTTTCAATAGCAGTCAAGTGCGGGAACAAAGCGTAGTGCTGAAACACCAGGCCGACGCGGCGCTGCTGCGGCGTGAGATGAATGCCGCGCGCG
>JAYWCQ010000001.1:0-3445 GCA_043780435.1 Polaromonas sp. | reverse complement strand
GATCATTGACTGCCACGGCCACTACACCACGGCCCCCAAAGCGCTGGAAGACTGGCGCAACCGCCAGATCGCCGGCATCAAGGATGCGGCCAGCATGCCCAGGGTGTCGGAATTAAAAATCAGCGACGACGAGCTGCGCGAATCGATTGAGACCAACCAGCTCAGGCTGATGCGCGAACGCGGCAGCGACCTGACGATTTTCTCGCCACATGCCAGCTTCATGGCGCATCACATTGGTGACTTCAATGTGTCCAGCACCTGGGCCGGTATCTGCAATGAGCTGTGCTACCGGGTGAGCCAGCTTTTTCCCGATCATTTTGTACCGGTGGCGATGCTGCCGCAATCGCCCGGCGTTGATCCGAAAACCTGCATTCCCGAGCTGGAAAAATGCGTGAAGGAATACGGCAATGTCGGCATCAACCTGAACCCGGACCCGAGTGGTGGCCACTGGACATCACCACCGCTGGGTGACAGCCACTGGTATCCCATCTACGAAAAAATGGTCGAGTACGACATTCCGGCCATGATTCATGTTTCCACCAGCTGCAATCCCTGCTTTCACACCACCGGCGCTCATTACCTGAACGCTGACACGACGGCTTTCATGCAATGCCTGACCAGCGAGCTGTTCAAGGATTTTCCGACGCTGAGATTCCTGATTCCGCACGGCGGCGGTGCGGTTCCCTACCACTGGGGCCGTTTCCGGGGCCTGGCCCAAGAGTTGAAAAAGCCGTTGCTCGAAGAGCATCTGCTGAACAATATCTTTTTCGACACCTGCGTCTACCACCAGCCCGGCATTGATTTGCTGAACACCGTGATTCCGGTCAAAAACGTGCTGTTTGCCAGTGAGATGATTGGCGCTGTCCGCGGCATCGACCCTGAAACCGGCCACTACTACGACGACACCAAGCGCTACATCGAAGCGTCCAAAATCCTAAGCGATGCGGATCGCTACCAGATCTACGAAGGCAATGTGAGACGCGTGTTCCCGCGTTTGGATGCGGCGTTGAAGGCCAAGAACCAATAAGGATTATTTGGGGTCGGGTTCGAGAGCAAAGCGAAACAGACCTGACCCCAATTAAGCCGCTGCCACTTAATAAAAGAAAAGGAATCTCAAAATGACAACTCTAGGTATCGTCAAACGCAACATCAACCGTGCCGACAAAGCCGCCGTTACCCAGCTCGCCAAATTCGGCGTCGCCACCATCCACGAAGCGCAAGGCCGCGTCGGGCTGATGAAGCCTTATTTGCGCCCCATCTTTGCAGGTGCGAAAATCTGCGGCACTGCCGTCACCGTGTTAACCCAGCCGGGCGACAACTGGATGCTGCACGTCGCGGCAGAGCAGATCCAACCTGGTGACGTCGTTGTACTGGCATGCACGTCGGAGAACAACGACGGCATGTTTGGCGACCTGCTGGCGACCTCGTTCCAAGCACGCGGCTGCGCCGGTTTGATCAGCGACACCGGCGTGCGCGATATCAAAGACCTGACGTCTATGAACTTTCCCGTCTTTGCTAAAGACATTCACGCCAAAGGCACCATCAAAGCAACCTTAGGCTCGGTCAATATCCCCGTGGTTTGCGCAGGCGTCAACGTCAATCCGGGCGATGTGATCATTGCCGACGACGACGGCGTGGTGGTGGTTCCTGCTGAATGGGCACAAAAAGTGGCCGATGCTTCCCAAGCACGTGAAGACTTGGAAGGCGAAAAACGCGCCAAACTCGCCGCTGGCGTGCTGGGCTTGGACATGTACAAGATGCGCGAACCGCTGGAAAAAGCGGGTTTGAAATATATTGATTGAAACTTTGACTGAAAGATAACGACATGGAATTTACCAAAACCGAAGGTTTTACCAAGACCCCCGGCTGGCTCGACTGGTACACCGCCCCCAGCAAACCGCGCTTCAAGCTCCCTGCTGGCGCTGTCGATGCACATTGCCACGTCTTCGGCCCTGGCAACGTGTTCCCCTACGCACCTGAGCGCAAATACACACCCTGCGATGCGTCCAAAGAGCAACTGTTCGCCCTGCGCGACCATTTGGGTTTTGACAAAAACGTCATCGTGCAGGCCACCTGCCACGGCTCGGACAACCGCGCTTTGGTCGATGCACTCAAAGCGTCGAACGGCAAAGCCAAAGGTGTCGCCACCGTCAACCGCAATGTGACCGATGCCGAGCTGCAGGAGATGCATGCCGCCGGTGTGCGTGGCACGCGCTTCAATTTTGTCAAACGCCTGGCCGATTTCACACCCCGCGAGGTGCTGCTGGAGATCGCCAACCGAATCGCCCCGTTGGGCTGGCATGTGGTGATTTATTTTGAAGCGATCGATCTACCCGAGTTGTACGACTTTTTCACCGCGCTGCCAACGACTGTGGTGGTGGACCACATGGGTCGCCCCGACGTGACCAAGCCCGTCGATGGCCCGGAGTTTCAGCTGTTCGTCAAAATGATGCGCGAGCACAGTAATATCTGGAGCAAAGTGAGCTGCCCCGAACGCCTGAGCGTGAGCGGCCCGAAAGCGTTGAATGGTGAGCAAAACGCCTACGCCGATGTGGTGCCGTTTGCCAAACGCCTGGTCGAGACCTTCCCCGACCGCGTGCTGTGGGGCACCGACTGGCCGCACCCCAACCTGAAAGACCACATGCCCGATGACGGCTTGCTGGTCGATTTCATCCCGCAGATTGCGACTAGGCCAGAGCTGCAACAAAAGCTGCTGGTGGACAATCCAACACGTCTGTATTGGAGTAAATAAACCATGTCTTTAGAAAAACCGTATCTCAACCTGCCCGGAACCACCATTTTTGACGCCGAGCAAAGCCGCAAAGGCTACCACCTGAACCAGTTTTGCATGTCACTGATGAAGGCGGCCAACCGCACGCGGTTCCTGGCCGACCAACGTGCCTACCTGGACGAGTGGCCGATGACGGAAGACCAAAAACAAGCTGTTTTGACGGCCGATTTGAACCGTGCTATCGCCTTGGGTGGGAATATTTACTTCCTTGCGAAACTAGGTGCAACGCATGGCAAGAGCTTCCAGCAAATGGCGGGCTCGATGACCGGTAAAACCGAGATTGAATACCGCGACATGATGATCGCCGGTGGCCGCCGCATTGATGGCAACCGCGTGATTGGTGAAGATGGCGACGCGCAGGCGAACCACCAACCGCAAGGCAGCGGTACCGGCAAATTATTGGACTAAAACTTAGTTGACAAAAACACCATGGCAAAAATAACCGCTTCCGTTTACACCTCCCACGTCCCCGCCATTGGCGCGGCGCTGGACCTTAAAAAAGACCATGAACCGTATTGGCAACCGCTGTTCAAGGGTTACGAAAAATCCAAACAATGGATGAAAGACAACAAACCAGACGTCATCATCTTGGTCTTCAACGACCACGCCACCGCGTTTGATTTGACTATGATTCCGACCTTCGCCATCGGCTGT